>CAYFHZ010000007.1:0-22013 GCA_964342535.1 uncultured Bacteriovoracaceae bacterium
CTAGGGCGGTTGGCAGAACTAGGAATACAAGAAGTTCAGTTCCAGCACTTGGATTTCAACTCTGATGATATGCCCGAGTACTTGGCGTCGGAGGTAGCACCTTTGCTTGAAAGACTTTAGGACTTTCCACTCTTTTAGTGAACTTGAAAGTAGTAGGATAGTATGCAACGTTTTTTATTAACTTCAGCAATTTTATTTCCTTCGATCAAAACACTCACTTGTATAAATTCATCTCCGGATTCCCCGATAAGGTATGGTGTTGTCACAACATTTTTAATTAGTTTTTTCATTTTTTAGTCCTTGAGTACTTTTTTTAAATATTGTCCTGTTAGTGATTTTTTAACTTTACTAACTTCTTCAGGAGTTCCAATGGCCATAATTTTTCCACCATACTCTCCCCCTTCTGGTCCAAGATCAATAATATAATCAGCTGTTTTAATAACATCTAAATTATGTTCAATGATGAGAATCGAATGACCTTTATCATTAAGATCTTTTAGAGCTTTAAGTAATACTTTTATATCCTGAAAATGAAGTCCAGTAGTTGGTTCATCTAAGATATACAAACAATGACCTCGAGTCGCTTTGCTTAACTCCCTTGAGAGTTTTAGCCTTTGAGCTTCTCCACCACTTAAAGTTGTAGCACTTTGTCCTAGTTTAATATATCCCAGCCCAACTGAATCTAAAGTCTTAAGTGCTCTATGAATCTTTGAATGATGTTGAAAAAAATCTTTAGCTTCTTCAATAGACATATTTAAAATATCTGCAATATTTTTTCCTCTATAGTGAACACTTAAAGTTTCTTTGTTATATCTTTTTCCTTGGCAATCAGAGCAAGTCATATAAACGTCTGGAAGAAAATTCATTTCAACTTTTATCTGCCCGTTGCCTTCACAAGTTTCACATCTTCCGCCTTTTACATTAAAACTAAAACGACCAGGTTTATAACCTTTAACTTTGGCATCATTTGTGGCCGCAAAAAGAGACCTGATATCATCAAATAATTTAGTATAAGTTGCAGGGTTAGACTTTGGAGTTCTTCCAATCGGGGTTTGATCAATCTCAATGATTTGATCAATTGCCTCAACACCTTTAATTTTTTTATAGTGCACAGGATACTCAAATCTTTTTTGAAGTGAATTTTTTACTCCTGGAACAAGTGCCTGATGAACCAAGGTAGATTTACCTGAGCCCGAAACCCCTGTGATACATACAATTCCATCTAGTGGAAGACTTAGATTAAAACCATGTAAATTATTTTTTTCAATACCTTGGACTTCAACAAAACGATCTAGTACCTTTCTTTCTGTGGGTATTTCAATTTTCGTTTTCCCTGATAAAAAAGAACCTGTTATGGACTTTGATTTTTTTATTTGGGCAGGTGTTCCTTGAGCAACAATATGCCCGCCGTGTATCCCCGCACCAGGTCCAATATCAATAATCTGATCACTTGCAAGCATAGTATCTTCATCATGTTCAACGACGATTACGGTATTTCCAAGATTTTTTAATTCAATAAGAGTTTGAATCAATTTATCATTATCTCTTTGATGTAAACCAATACTTGGTTCATCCAGCACATAGAGGACACCTGATAAGGCCGAACCGATTTGAGTGGCCAATCGAATTCGCTGTGACTCCCCTCCCGATAATGTGTTAGCTGCTCGACTTAAAGTTAAATAAGTGAGTCCAACATCTACGAGAAACTTTAATCTTGATTGAATTTCTTTTAGAACTTTATCCGCTATAAGTTTTTTTTGTCCTGTAAATTTACATGTTTTAAAAAACTTATAGGCATTTTCAATTGAAAGCTCTGAAACATCCATAATCCCTTTATCATTTATAAGAACATTTCGAGCATAAGCATTAAGTCTTTGACCTTCACAAGCAGGACAGATTTTTATATCCATATACTTTTCAAGCTCTTCACGAATTTTATCGGATGTGCTTTCTAGATATTTTTTTTCTAACCAGGCATCAAGTCCGATAAAGTTTTTCTTAAATGAATACGTAGAACTATCGGATTCAAATTTATAAGTATATTCTTTATCTGTGCCTTCAAATATTATTTTTCTAAAAGATTTTGGCCATTTTTTTAAGGGTAAATCTATCGCTACTTTTTCAGCTTTAAAGATACACCTCACCATTTGAGAATAAAAACTCCCATATTTTCCAAAAGGAAGTATCACACCTTCTTCAAAACTGAGGTTCTCTCCACCAAGATAACGATTTTGATTAAACTCTTTAGATTCCCCTAACCCATTACATTTCTCACATGCACCCACAGGGGAATTAAATGAAAAAAGTCTTGGTTCTAATAAAGGATAACTTTTACCACTTTTTTGAGAGTAATAAAATTCACTAAAAAAGAGCTCTTTATCATCAGCAAGAACAACCATACTGCCATCACCTAATTGTAATGCTTGTTCTACGGAATCAGTAAGTCTAGATCTAATATCAGCTTTTACAACAATTCTATCAATAATAAGATCAACATCATTTTTCTTGGTTTTATGTAATTTAACATCATCATCAAGTACAACGATCTCACCATTAACTCGAATTCTTGAAAATCCCATTGACATATATTTTCGAAGAAGTTCTCTATGTTCCCCTTTTTTTCCTTGCATAACAGGGGCCATTATATGTAATTTTGTTTTCTCTTTGAGAGCAAGTAATTCTTGAACCATTTGCTCCGCTGTTTGTGCTTGTAAAAGTTCACCACTTTCAGGACAGTGAGCATCACCCACACGAGCATATAAAACTCTCATATAATCATAAACTTCAGTTATTGTTCCAACCGTTGACCTTGGATTTTTACTTGTGGATTTTTGATCAATAGCGATGGCCGGACTCAAGCCCGAAATACTCTCAACATCAGGTGGTTCCATTTGGCCTAAAAATTGTCTCGCATAACTTGAAAGAGATTCTATATACCTTCTTTGCCCTTCAGCATAAAGAGTATCGAAGGCAAGAGAAGATTTACCCGACCCACTTGGGCCGGTGATAACAGTTAAGGCATCTCTTTTAATATCCACAGATAAGTTTTTGAGATTATGTACTTTAGCACCAGTTATAGAGATTTTTTCCATACGCTACTATACCTCAGGAAGAAAAAGACGGCAAAGTATCTCGTCTATTTAACTCAACGCATATTGTCCCCAGAGTCAAAAAATCGACGATAATGTTTCCTCTAACCTATGAATATAAGGTAAAATTAAAATGGCCTGCCAATTGCAGATACATTGAGCGTGAGGGTCTTTTAGGATGAAAGACCAAAAGAGGTTTATATGAAACGGATTTCAATAAGTATTCTACTACTTTTATTCCTAATGTCTTGCGGTAATAACCCTTTTGAGAGTTCCAGTGCCCCAAGAACTCAAGATCAAGTTGGAATTATTGCAAGCTGTACCACAAAGGCTGAAGCTGCAAGTATCGCGAGTTCACTAGGAATAAAGTATAGAGTTATAAACGAAAACAGAAAGCTTATAGAGTTTATAGGAATTGATGAAGAGGAACTTCAAGAAATTCGTCCTAACTCTAAGCTAACTCAAAATAAACTTTATCAAGGAGTTTTAATTTCAGGAGCATTTTCAGCTCAATCCATAGCAAATTATCCATTTTATGGGGCCCATACAGCTCAGTATAAAACGAGTACGACATCAAGATATTTTTCTCATTTGAGTCAGATATCAGCAGACAGTATTACTGACCAAGGTGAAGGAAGTGTCATCGCTGTAATTGATACTGGGGTTTATTATAATCACCCACATTTAAGTCCAAATATTTTAACTAATACTTCAGATCTTCATGGTACTTCAGCTGATGGTTCTGATAATGATGGTAATGGATATGTTGATGATTATGTTGGTTGGGATTTTTATAATGGGGATGCTTATCCTATAGATGATAATGGACATGGAACACATGTTGCTGGATTAGCGGCAAGTACCTATATGGGAGTTGCTCCCAAGGCAAAAATACTTCCCATTAAAGTTTTAGGAGCTGATGGGTCTGGAGATTTAGCGACAATAGCTGCTGGTATTTACTATGCTATTGATAGAGGTGCAGATGTCATTAATCTCTCTCTTGGTGGAACCTTAGGATCACAAGCTTCGGCAGAAGTACAAGCACTTGTAGCTGCCATTCAATCTGGACATAATCAAGCTTTATTAGTTGCTGCTGCTGGAAATGGTGGTAATGATGGCGTTGGAGACTGTAATGATAGTGCCCCTATTTATCCAGCCAATATTCAAGAAGATAATGTTATGGCCGTTGCAGCAGTAGATGCAAATAATGAAATCACTTCTTATAGTAACTACGGTGGCTCAACTGTACATGTAGCAGCTCCTGGTGGAGATACCTTAACAGGAGGCCTAAACTCTACTGCGATAGCCTACTGCTCGGGACCTTGTAGTAGCACAAATACACCTTATGTATCTAGTATGGGAACATCTATGAGTACTCCACTTGTTTCTGGATTAGCTGCACTTGTTAAAGGAAAAGCTTCAAATTTAACAGCAGCAGAAATTAAAGATCTCATTATGGAAAATGGTAACTACCAAGCTCAACTTGATGGGATAATAAAAAGTAGTAGTGTTATAAATGTAAAAAATACTTTAGATGCTACTTTTTAGAAAACCATATTTTATGATATCGATTAGTAATAACTTTAAATATATCCAAAGCTGAGTTATCAATAATAACAGGTTCATTAAGTTTATAATTATCTAATGAGTCTGTTGATTCGGCACTGGCCTTAACCGTACTCTTCACAGCTTTTGTTTGACTAGGAAGCTTACTTATTACTTTCTTATCTACATTTGGTGAAACATTTTTAGTTTTACTTATTGTATGCCCATTATTTTTAAATAATTGAGAAGGGTCAATCTTTAAATTTTTGGCCTTTACGATTTCGCTTACACCAAATTTTTGTAAACTTGCCACTAAGTTTTTACTTCTTTCTACAAGATTGGCCCTTTGTAGTCCACGTTCCTCCAAAATAAGATCTAAATTTTCAGCAGCAATTTCAGGATTTAGTTTATTAGAATAAGCCTTAAGTGAGTTTTGAAGAGCATCATAATCTGCTGCTGTTACTTCACCTTGAGACATTTTTCTTGCAAATTGTAATTGTAAAACAGAAGTTGATGCATAGGCTGGAAGCGTTCTAAATAGATTCGATTTTGGATTCATATTAGTGATACTATTTCCGCAGTTTCCTCTGGTTTTACATAAACAACTGGTCGAAAATTTAGTACCGTCAACACAGAGAGGTACAAGATTATTTTCTATAACGTTGGCATGAGCACTTGGAATAGAAAATAAATTTTCAATATAATTTAAAAATGTCGTATCATAAGACTGCTCTTTTTCAATAAGTGCTTGGACCTGTGCTATCTGATCCTCTAATTCAGAGACCTTTTTTTCTGTCGTTGAAATATTACTATTGGCCATAAAATAAGTGGTCATAAAATACAGACCTCTTCTTAAAGGATTTCTATGAAGAATGGTATTAAGTTCCATAACTCTTTTTATAACTTTTGGAAAAATTAAAATACCGATAACTCCAAGACCAAGACCACCTAGAATTGAAACTTCATTTGATGTTTCATCTGCATGAGCATTTGGAATGGCCACATTGTTTTTAAGGGTTTTTAAATTTTCTAATAATGAAGCTATTGTCACTCGAATACTTTCTTGTTGTTTACGTCCAAGTTTATTATAACTATGACTTAATTTGGCATCATTAAAAATACTAGTCATCCATTCTGCATGTTTACTTGTTTGTAAACCAATAATGGCCTCAGCAAGGTTCATATTAGCAAGATGACCATAAGTTTCTTCTTGTTCTTTTAATGTCTTTTGTACATTTGCAATTGTTTTATGTACTTTATCTTTTGATGGGAGACTGCCTGTAGGATCAACTGGTTCCAACGGAGAACTTTCATTGCTATTTCCACCTTCATTTGAAGGTATCACATACGGATTTGGAGTTATTGTATTTGAATTACTTCCCCCATAATTTGGTAAAGGGTCAGAATTCGAATTACTTTCTCCCGAGATATCTGAACTTGAATTATTACTCTCACCAGTATTACTACTATCTTGATCCGAATTGCTATTAGCATCGACAAGAGCTTTAGTCGCTGCATCCATCTCTGCTTCTGACTCTGCTTTATGGGCTTCATAGGCATCCTGTTCTTCTTGAGTATTAAATGGCTGCCAGTCTTCGTCTGTATTATCATCACTTCCCTCAAGAGCGTTTGATAGAGCTTGATCTGTGGCCATGTCATTAGCTTGCTGTATCCCAGCTTGTCTTTCAGCTTCAGTACCATATTCACCATTCTGGGTTTCATTAAATGTTGGAACTGGTTCAACTCCATTTTCTCCGACAACAGCACCTGAATCATTTTGTGATTGATCTGTTTCTTCAAGAGTTTTACCTTGTTCTCCTTCGGTTTTCATTTTTTCTGCTACATCAACAGTAACTTCGTCTGTATCTTCTTCTGTAAGAAAAGCAAAACGAGGGGAACATTCTAAGTCATGACGAATGGGCCAATTGGTATAATCAATACCACATGTTTCTTTAGATAATTTGTCGGCCAAAGCTTTTGCCGCCTGTTCACTCATCCCCTGAAAACTTCCAGCGCTTTGTTGTAGCTCACTCACTCGAAGACTATGCAAAGAAGTATCAGCTCCAAAATCAGTTGCTAAAATTCCTAAACTAGCAGCATCTTCATCAATTTTACTTAAGTAAGAAAAATTATTTGTGATCTTTAACAATGTAGGAGCAATTTGAGCAGAGTTTCTGACAAAACAATGACAGCTTTCTGTCGCAAGTATCGTTTTGAAAGCACAACTTGCTGCTATCGCTGCTGGACATCCCATAGCACCAACTACTGAGCCACATGTTCCATCAACTGTTCCTGATAAAGCTAAACTTTTAATATTTCTATCAATGATTTTTTTAGTACTTTCTTCTATACATTTTTTGGGTTGCTCTTTTAGAGTTTTACTTAATGTTTGGTCATCAGAGTTAAAAAAATCAGTACTGTCAGTTATAATTGACTCTATTTTCTTTGAAACCTGTGCACCTATATAAACACCTGATGCTGTACCAGCTATTTGAGCGACTTTCCCACCACCAGCTTTTTCAGTAATTTTATTTCCAATAAGACCCCCAACAAGTCCACCAATCCCTTGCTTTACCGCTCCCATGACTTGAGACTTGGCTTCGGCCATTAACATTCCACTAAGGTTCTCAACTGCGAAAACGGAAGTACATTCCTCCACTGTGTCTTTGATATACCCCATATTACCGGCCACTGTTGCCCCAGATCCTGCTGCTGGAACTCCACATGAAGTAAGCTCAGCACTACCTAAGGTACAACTAGTTGCTTCGGAAACTTGGCGATAACCTCCCCACGCAGTAAAGGCTGCACTCATTCCTACATCAACAGCAGCAGATGTAGCAAATCCAAGGCCTGCAATATTTAAAACTTTTAATTTAGACTCAGCTGCATCTTTTTTTGCAATTAACATATCTTTTAATGCTTGAAATTTGTTAAGTTGTCCTTCTACTTTTGCAGCATCTTCATAATCACTATCAATACCTCTTAGGGTAACAAGGTTTTGAATTTCGCCATAAATATAAATAAGACCAGCTAGTTTATGAATCCAATGAGTGATACCAGCAGTATAGGGTTTTATTTTATCTTCATCTGCCTCTTTTACAACTTCACAGCTACTATCAAGTAAACTAATGATAATGGAGAAAATCAGAACTAAATTAACAACCTCTTCTAGAAAATCTTCATCACTAACAGTTACGTCCAGCACTGTACAAGCATAACTTCCTTTATTGCCAGAACCACAAACTGAATTAGTAACAAGTTTTTTGGCATTTCCAGTAAGTTTCTCTTCAACAACTCCTGCAAAGGCTCCACTAAATGGAAATGCCAGAAGAAGCTGAAAGAAAATGATAAGGTTTACAATATGTTTCATTAATTGCCTTTAATATTTAAATTTTAGCATTACTTTAATTCATATTTATTTATCGGATATAATTTCAACAACTTAAATGTATGAATTAAAAATCCTTGCCTTATTTTTTGGTCAAAATCTTAAAGTATTTACACTGTCTATGACCTAGGAAAAAAAATATGCTATGACCCCACACATGAAGAAAGCCTTAATTTTACTATTTCTCTCCTATCTTATTTCAGACAGTTACGCTATTCGCAATGGTGAATTGATTGAAGCTCATTATATGGCAAGACTATACCTAACAGGTAGAACATGTTCAGCGGTTCGAGTGAGTAAAGACTATTTTCTTACTGCCGCTCATTGTATAAAAAGCAATCTTTCAGACAGTTTTACCCTTCATTATAATGATTATAATACACGTACTGAAGAATCACTTTTAAGAAGTGAAGAAGTCAAGAACAATGATGTAATTATTAATAACACTGGTTACTCTGAAGAATTGACACTTATAAAAATAGAATCGAATAATACCTCTCCAGATATCGTTCAACTAAATCATATGCAAAATACCCCAACAGAACTTTCAGTTCTTGGATATGGTTTTAACAGAGAAGACGATAAAGTCCTAAGAATTGGTCATGTTATTTACCATGGGCAAGATCAATCTCTTAGAAAGTCAATGATAATTACAAGACCTGGAAATACGAGTAACAACCCCTGCCCAGGAGACTCAGGTGGAGGATTATTTATACCTGGAACAAAAAAGTTAATAGGAATAACATCCTATGTAGAAAATAGCGAAATTGATCTTTATAAGAAAGCAAAAAAACTTGCAAGAAGATCCTATTCATTTAATTCATCAGAATACTTTTGTCACCAGGCAAATCGCGCCTTCTTTATAAGTATAGAAGAAAATAGAGATTTCTTAAAAACATACCTTAATCTTTAAGATTATATCCTTCATCTTGGATAATTTTTATGACTATTGCTTCTTCCAGAGAAGATTCTACTTGGATTTCTCTCTGTTCTATATTTGCTGTAATTTTAACAGAACGATCCTGATCCTTTAGGGCATCTTCAATATTTCGAACACAACTCATACAATGCATATCTGTAACATTCAATTTATACATATAACTTCCTTTTTCTTCAACTATACACCTTCCCCTAGGGGTAATGTCAAGACTTGACCTTGCCCCTAGGGGAAGCCTTATGATATATAAGAAAAAAGGACATAACTATGAAAACAAGTATCGATATACAAGGAATGACATGTGCTTCTTGTGTCAGAAGAGTAGAGAGAAACCTCTCTAAGAATCCCTATATTTCAACTTCTCTTGTTAACTTAGCAACAGAAAAAGCAAATATTGACTTTGATGAAAACAAAATTGATATAAATAGTATCCTGAAAATAATAGAAGAAGCCGGCTTTAAAGGAAGTCTTGATCCTCATGAAACCGCCAAAAGAAAAAAACAAGAATTATATCAAGCTAAAAAAGAAATTATTATCGCAACACTTTGTACCCTTCCCCTAACAATTCCGATGTTCCTTATGCCCTTTCAAATACATTTTTCTATACATTGGAGTGTTCAAATTATTTTGGCCAGTATCGTTCAATTTTATATTGGTAAGAAATTTTATGTCTCTGCCCTAAAAGCACTAAAAGATAAAACAGGAAACATGGAAACACTCGTGGCTTTAGGAACAAGTTCAGCCTATTTACTCAGTATATACCTTATTATAAAAAAAATATATCTTGATCCTACCCAACCGTTACATCTTTATTTTGAAGGATCTGCAATGGTTATCACTCTCGTTTTACTTGGAAAGTACCTCGAAACCAAAGCAAAAGCTCAAACAACTGAAGCTATATCATCATTGCAAAAACTAAGACCATCAACAGTTATGAGAATAAATGACAATGAGTTTGAAGAAATTGAACTCGCTCAGGTTAACTTAAATGATATTCTTCTTGTAAAACCTGGTAATACAGTTCCACTGGATGGTGAAATCATAGAAGGTAAAGCACATCTTGATGAGTCAATGCTTACAGGAGAAAGTAAAAACAAGATGAAGTCTATTGGTGACCAAGTAATTGGTGGTTCTATAAATAATGAATCTAGCTTTAAGATGAGAGTAAATAAACTTGGTGCTAATACTATTTTATCAAAACTTATAAAAATGGTAGAAGATGCTCAAGCACAAAAAGCACCAATTCAAAAAACGGTTGATAAAATAAGTTCTGTCTTTGTTCCAACTATAATCGTAATTGCCATTGCAACATTTATCATCAACTCACAATTTTTTACGAATATAGAGCAGGCCATAATTAATGCTATATCCGTATTAGTTATAGCTTGTCCATGTGCCCTTGGGCTCGCAACTCCGACCAGTATAATGGTAGGAACAGGACAAGCTGCAAAAGTAGGTATACTTATAAAGAATTCCACAGCTCTTGAGCAAACACATCACCTTAAGGCCATAGCTTTTGATAAAACAGGAACCATAACAGAGGGAAAACCTAAGTTAGATTATATTGAATATATGGATAATGATCAAAGTAAGATAAATACCATTTTAAAATCTATTCAAGAGCATAGTGAACACCCACTAGCAAAAGCAGTGATAGATAAATTTTCAGATATTTCGTCTATAAAAATTCAAGAGACAACAGTTCATAAAGGTATAGGTATTGAAGTTAAACTTGATAATAAAAAATATTCTTTAGGCTCTAAAAATTTTCTCTCACCGCAAGAAAAAAATGAAATAGAACTATTAGAAAAAGGAGGTGAAACCATCTCTATACTCAAGGACGAACAAAAAACATTGGCAATATTACACTTTAGTGATCAAATCAAAGAAAATGCCCCATTACTTTTAGCTGAATTAAAAAGGCTTCATATAACCCCTATCATGATTACTGGTGATAATTTTTACGCTGCTCAAACTGTTGCTAAAAAGCTTGGGATAGAAGAATTTAAAGCAGAAGTTTTACCAGAAGAAAAAGTTCAAGTAATCAACGAGCTTAAACAAAAATTCTCTCATGTTGCGATGGTTGGTGATGGTATTAATGATGCTCCAGCTCTTGCTGCTGCTGACATTGGTTTTGCCATGTCAACGGGTACCGATGTGGCGATGAATGCTGCCGGAGTCACACTCATGAGAGGAAATTTAGTTCTTATTTCTGATGCTATTTCTATAAGTAAGGCCACCTATAATAAAATTACTCAAAACCTATTTTGGGCCTTTATCTATAATATTATTGCCATTCCTCTTGCGGCCAGTGGAAAGCTTAATCCGATGATCGCTGGTGCTGCAATGGCCTTAAGTTCTGTAAGTGTTATCTCAAATAGTCTCTTACTTCGTCTATGGAAACCAAGGAGTTAAAATGAAAACAATTGGAGAAGCAGCAAAACTCTCAGGAGTTAGTGCAAAAATGATTCGCAAATACGAGGAGGGACAACTCATTCCAAAGGCCAAAAGATCCCCAAATGGCTATAGAGTTTATACGGAAAATGATATTCATACTCTAAAATTTATCAAGCACTGCCGAAAATTGGGTTTTGCAATGAATGAAATTAGGGAACTTCTAAGCCTTTGGAAAAATAAAAAAAGAAAAAGCTCAAAAGTTAAAGAAATTGCTCAAAAACATATTCAAGACTTAAATAACAAAAAACAAGAAATTGAAAACATGCTCTTAACACTCAATCAATTAGTCAGTTGCTGTCAGGGCAATAATAGGCCAGATTGTCCTATTCTAAACGAACTTGAAAATTAGTCTTCATCCTGTAATATATAAACTTCCGCATTGCCATTGTTATTAATAACAGAATAGACAATATAAGACTTTGAAGCATCAAATTCTTCTTTATCTTCTAATTCAAGTAATACTTTTCTTGTAGAATATAAAGATTTATCTCTTTTAAACCGCATGGCACCGAATGACTTAACCTTTATACTCAACTCGATACTGTTTCCCACGATCTTTGAATTAGTAATCGTTCCTTGTTTTTTAATACCATCAAGCTTTTGAGTAAAAATCATATTTTGCTTCTGAGACTTATGAAAATGAGACCTATAATTTTTAACCTCTAAATCCACAAGAGAATTTATAAGGTCTTTAGCTACTTCAACATCATCACAGTATCCCTTTTTAAATTGTTGGCTTAAGGAAATTAAATGAGACATGCGAACAATTGAGTTTTGACTTAAAAGTCCTTTCTTAAGCTTAGAACCTAAACAGTTGATCGTAGTTGTATTTAAAAGATGATCTCTTTGATCAGATGCAGAAGCAATATATTGAGTCTCAACAATAATCCCCATTTCATCTAAAACATTTGGTAAAAGAATAGGAATTCTTGCTTCAATACCTCTACATGATTGCTCACTTCCACTAATCTCTTTTATTGTTTCGCAAAGAATAGAAGAACAATTATTACTTACAAGATTATATTTTTGATTAAGCTCTTTTGGATTTGTATGTCCTCTAAGTATTTTAAAAAGCTCCATGACAAAATCATCTCGAATTTTTAAAAGTTTGATTGACCTATCTTCTTTCCTTACAACTCTTTCATATTCTTGTTCATATGAAACTGCCCGTACAAAAGTATCAGCTTCATCTCCGATACCAATTGATGTAAAAAAATCTTTAAGAGATCTACCAGAGATATCCCCCAAATAATCCATTTTTTGTCTTTTTCCATCGGCAGATTCAAAAATAACAGAAGCATGGCCAGTGGCATCGACCGCAAGCCGTCCCGAAGCACCATCTATTGCGACATAGGCACTTACAGGTAGATCATTTGGAAAAACTGAAAAGCTCAACAAATAAATAAAAAAACAAAATATTTTCACAGATTTTTTATCGGTTTTTTTAAATCTGACTTAAATTCTCATTAATAATATCCGATAATTTCATATGAAGTATTTCATCATATTTCTTACCCTTATGAATCATGCTTTTGCTAAAAATGATCTTTCATGTCTTAAGGGAGATGCAAAACTTAGGGAGCTTTATCAATCTGGAAATTGCGAAGGAAAGGAAATACATCTTACCTATGATGATGGCCCTGATATAGAGCTGACACCTAAAATTATAAAAATACTGAATGATAAAAATGTTAATGCTACGTTTTTTGTATCTACTGACAAGCTCGTTGTTGATTCAAGTAAAATAGGATTTTCTCCATTTGAGATTGCAAAAAGAAAAGAGATCCTACGTTTAATGATAGCAAATAAACATCAAGTCGCTAGCCATGGTTTTACTCATACTGCTCATGATTTGAGGTTAAATTTTGAAAAAACAAAATGTGAAAAAATTCTCAGTCCTGAAGAATCTGCTGCTGAGTTAAAAAAAAGTTATGAACTTATAAAAGATGCCATAGGAGAGGAAAATTACAATAAACAAAAATATAATCTTGTACGTTTTCCCTATGGGCGTGGTTCAAAAGTATCAAAACATGATCTAGAACTTATCTTAAGGTACGGCCATGGAAGTAATACATGTCCCCATCTTGTAGAAGAGTTAGAAAAAACAAATGAAGAGCGTTTTTCCATGACATATACCCAGTACGTCGAGGAGTTGAAGAAATACAGAGAATCAGGCTCAATTCCTTTACAAAACGTATACAGTAAAAATTATACCCATATTGGATGGAATTATGACTCTGAAGACTCAGGTAAAGCCAAACATTTGAGGGGTAAAGAATATCGAAATTACCTTCTTGAAACTCTTTGCTCAAATGAGACTCCACGAAAAATGATGGCGCTGTTTCATGATAATTTGAAACCACAAAATGTAGAAGTACTTCCTGAATTAATCGACAAAGCGAGATGTCTAGGTATGAAATTTAAAAGTTATGAAGAGATTCAAAAAGGAAGTTATATGGAAAATGCAGGAGTTATACAAAGACCACCAGCGATTGAAACAGTTATGAAGAAATATAATAAGAATGCTGAAATAAATTTTGGACTAGATAAGGAACCTGCTAAAAGCTGTCCTGGCAATTGTAAAGATGTAATAAGACCAATTGATAAAAAATGCTATAGTAATTCCTTAAAGACATACCTAGCTCATTGTAAAGGTGATGAGTATATATGTTTTTTTGGAAAAATGACGAAAAAATCAGATATCGAAAATTTTGATCTCTATTGTTCTAAAGAGAAATGTGAAGGTGCTAGTAAAACAACAATAGGAAAAGAATATTTTCAATGCCAAGGTGTTGACTTTAAATGTATTAATGGTGAATGGAAAAGTAAAAATGAAGAGCTTGTTAAACAGATTTGTAATTTATAACGCCCCCTACTTGAGAGGGCGTTTTTTATTTTAGAAAAATATTTCTATCATCATGGCCTGAACTTTCTCAGGAGTTGTTTTTGTATGTGCTGCAATACTACTAACCATATCTTTTAATGGAGTACTATCTCCACTCATAGCAAGTTTACCAACTTTTTGCATTTCAGAGATTGAGTGTCCCACAACTTCTTTTGCAAAAATATTAGCATCTTTTTCCGTTAATTCTCTTGTACCAGCAAGTTTATTATACTGATGAGCTGCTCTTGCCATTTTTTTTGATTGATCAGCAGAAAGACCAAAACGTGTCTGTAATGAACCTGCCATTTGGTTTAAATAGTGCTGCTCTTTAAGTGCTGCAAGTTTACCCATATCAACAGTTCCGTTATCAGCATGACTTAAAACAACACCAGAGCTTATCACTTTTTTACTATCAAACTTTTTCATTTTTGAGTATTGGAAAAGATCTTGATTAACCATAGCGGCCATTTTAACTACAGGATTTTTTGACTTTGAACTAGATCCATAGCTTCCATCATAAAAACCGTCATCATAGCCGTCGTCATAACCAGAACCCCACTCGTCATCATAACCATCCCAGTATCCATCGGAGTAACCATTAGCATCACCATCAGCATAACCTTCATTATAGGCAACTGCTTCTCCGTCATACTCTCCATCATCAAATCCGTCATCATAAGCAGCATCATAGGCATCATCGTAACCATCATTATACCCTTCTGTCTGAGCTGAACTATAAGTACTGTCATAGCCGTCATCATAACCATTACCATAACCGTCAGAATATCCATCAGAGTCACCTGCTATTGTCCCTTCGTACTCTCCATCTGCATATGCACTATTGTAAGCATTATTATATGCTGAATTATAACCGTTAGAGTAACCACTGTGGAAATGTACTGATTCCCCGTTGTTGTACCCATCGATAAATCCATCATTTGCCCCATCAATTGAACCGGCAAGATCACCATCATTATAACCAGTGTTATAACCATCAACTTGGCCAATACCATAATTATTATTAAAACCAGTATTATACCCAGAGTTATAACCATCAGTATAACCAGCTGCTTCTCCTAGACCAAAAGAAGAAGAGTAAGAGTCGTTATACCCGTGATCAAATGTATTGTTTTCAGAATAATATGCCTGTCCATCTGCATGAGCTTGAGCATAACCTTCACTATCCCCTTGGGCATAAGCTGTGTCATACGCTCCTGAGTATGTATCATTATACCCATCATCATACCCATCGTCATAGCCTTCACCTTGACCATTGGCTTGCCCTTGAGCTAATCCACTATTATATCCTTCATCATATTTGTCATTACAACTGACTAAAACTGCTAAACATGTAATTGCTAATATTTTATTTTTCATCTCATTGCTCCTAATAGAAAATCTCTTTAATCATTCGATTAACTGTTTCTGGCTTTTCCCCTAAAGCTTCACTAAACTTTTGAACCATCTCTGTCATTGGCTTAGAGTCACCTTGAACATTTGCCAGCAAGGATTGAGTCACCTGATTCATATCGTAATTAACAAGTTGTTTTGTAAAACTCGAAACATCTTCAGTTGTCATTGCTCTGCTATCAGCTAATTTATTGTACTGATGAGCGACAGTAGCGATTTTAGTTGCAGATTTTGAAGATAATCCAAAACGTACCTTCAATTGAGATTTCATTGCATTGAGATAATGTTGCTCTTTAAGGGCTGCTAGTTTTTCCATATCAATTGAACCACCATCAGCTCTATTCATAGCAATAGAGCCACTTGCAATAACTTTTTTAGAATTAAAAGATGGAAGTTTTGAATATTCGATTAAGTCAGAATTAATTTTACTTGCAATTTTTACGAAAGGATTTTTTGATTTAGCATTTGATCCCCATGATCCATCATAATATCCATCATCATAACCTGCATTATAGCCGTCTGAGTAACCATCATATGAACCATCATAATATCCATCGCTATAACCGTCATCTTCACCGTCATAATAACCATCTTGATATGCCCAATAATCATCAGCACCTTCATTAAATCCTGAGTTATAACCATCAGAATAACCAGCAGAGTCTCCACTTATTTGTCCTGATGAATACCCAGCACTATAACCATCTTGATCACCATCATATCGGCCATCATAATAACCATCGGAATCACCTTCATTCCATGCGCTATTATAAGCTGCCCCATAATGATCATCCCAACCATCAGCATAGCCATCAGCATCACCATCGATTCGACCTACAACCGAACCTGAAGAGTAACCGTTATCATAACCTTCACTCTCACCTAAATCATAACCATCATTATAATTAGGAGTATAGTTTCTGTCGTAACCGTCGGCATAACCATCATTAAAACCGCTATTATACTGATTATCAAAACCGGCATTATAACCATCAATTGATCCATCAGCATTACCGTCACTTAAACCTAATGACTCTCCATATGCATAACCATCAGCATACCCCTCAACTTCACCAGCATTTAATCCATTTCGGTAATCTTCTGTTGCATAAGCATCAAACGTTTCTGAATCCCCTCTGGCATACCCAGTGTCGTAACCAGCTGTATATCCATCATTTGTTCCATCAATTTGCCCTTGAGAGCTACCGTCTGCGTAACCATCATCGTATGCGCCATCATATGTCTCATCGTAACCTGCTAACACTCCAGCATCAAAGCCTTCATCATATTTAGAATTACAAGATGACAATAGAGAAGCGACACTAATTACAGCTAAGTAAGAAAATGTCTTTTTCATAGTTTCCCTTTTGTTTAAGTCCCCTGCTTGAATAAGCTAGGACTTACTTAGAAAAATTGACATTTACCGTCAATAGCAGGGAAAACTTACATACCCAATGTAAGGAATTGTTATAAATCTAGAATTTAGTGACACCGAAAGTGTCATCATGGCACTTAGTAAAATATAGGAAAATACTTAATTTTAAAGATATTCTTATCTAAACACAAAAGTGTATACTGATAACCACCACTTTTTTTCATAATCGGATTTTTTGTTTTACAATTACTTGGAATAAAGAGTGAGTTTATTAATGGTGAGTAAAATTTATTATTTTTTAACGTTTTAACATATACTTGATTACCACTAATGGCAGTATTATCAATATAAATTGCAGGCTTTAAATTCTTCGTCTCATTTTCTAATAATGCTATAGGATAAAAACTCTCAGTCATAACAACACCTGGAAGAAAGCTAAACTTTCGAGTTGGTGTTTCAAAATGTGTCATTTCATTATCTTCTAACTTTAGAAATGAAAGTGAATCAATTTTTTCCAAAATAAAACTCGTGGAGTCATTCTCTGCAAAAAGACCCAGGAAACTTAAGATGATATCATCAGGATTATCAAAACGGTATGGAATATTAATACTTGTATGACTCAAACCGGTTATATTTAAAATTGTTGAAGTCTTAAATTCAACAAAGCTATCTTTTTTTGTCACTTTATTATCTGTTAAGTCAAAAAAGACATGTTTAGACGCTGCAATTAATGGTTGATCTATATCTTCTAAGTAACTCAAACTGTATTTATTGTTGTTAACAGACACTTTCACATTGTATTGATAATGACCTAAACCAATAGAAGCAATTATTTCAATTGTATCTGCGTAAAAATCATCTCTACTTTGATTAAGCATATGGTTGATATTAACAACTGTATCATCAAAAGAAATTCTTCTATTTAACAGAGGCTGCATGACTCGTTTTAAAGTCATTTCAAACTCATCGTTTGAAAGGGTCATTATATGAAAACGCTTGTCTTCATTCACAAAAGTGAAATAAATTCTCATTTTATTAAGATTTCTCTTTCCGGTAAAACCAGCAAGTAAGGAATCTCCATATGAGGTATCATCAATAAACTCATCTGAAAATTTATGAATAGGACTAATATGCCTTTGGCCACTCTTAGTATCTCTTCCAGTTTGAAGGAAAAGAGGAGCTGCAAAAATCATTTTATTTGGTAAAACGACTTTACGATAAGCAATTGCGTCGTGATTTATAATTATATGTTTATCATTTTTTAACTTTATATCAGAATACTCAGCAAATAGTGGCGCTAACTCCAATGTTCTATAAGAATACTCTATATATAAATCCTCTTCTGCATACTGTTGACTTGAACAAGACTCTCCTTCGCATTTTAGAGTTCTAATTAAAAAGTCAGGCGTTTCATCATAATTAAAATCATATTTTTCGATACTTAATAACTTAACAACATTGTCCATTTCAAATTTAGCAGAAGACTCAGAAAAACCTTTTCCATCATAAGTAAAAGTAGATAAGGTTAAATTTTGCCCCTTAAGCTGAGAAATATAATAACTAGGAAGAGAACCACTTGCATTTACTTCAGAGACTGTACTGAGTATATCTCTATACTCACCTTGCTCATCCTTATATATGAGAGGTTTTGAATTCCCAGTAAATTTAAAACCAAATGAAAAATGGTTTAGACCTTCTGGTGTAAGACCTAAATCAATTTCGTGATAGAATAATTTACCATTTACATTCACACGGTACGAGAACTTTCTATCCACTGTTAAGTCTTTTACTTGTGCAGTTACACTTATAGCATTAGGTTTACCATGAATATATTCGGAGCTCCCACTATTCACATTACGAATGGAAATGGCAGAGTCTAATGATTCAACAGAGAGATTGACTGTCTTTGTATCCATTCCATAGTTTTTTAGAAAAAATGTAAACTGGAATATACCATTTTTTGTATTAACAGTAGACTCAGTTAACTCTTTAAAAATTGGTAACACAAAGGATTTTTCATTCACTGAAAAAGAATTTTCTAAATTTAATAACCCATTAAGTGACTTTGTTGGGTCTAATCTCTTCTGAGCAGATCGAAAAAGTCTATATTTAATAGCATCCAAACCATCATCAGGATACGTCCCTTTAAGTAAAGCTGTAGCAGCAGATACAAAAGGAGCAGCTTGTGAAGTTCCAGACATGATATCGTAGCCTTGAATATTAAGTTTTAAAGGAATAAAACTTTTGGGAATTGTTGATACAATTTGATCCCCAGGGGCCAGTATATCAACAGTACCACCAGTGTTTGAAAATGCAGAAATTTTTCCATTTGCCTGAATTGAACCTACGCAAATAACATCATGGTAGGAACAAGGAAATAAATCGGCATTAGAGTTATCATTTCCTGCAGCAGCGACAACAGCAATATTATTCTTCAACGCTTCATTTATAGCGTATCGCATATATTTTGTATCCATTGTCTTTGGCCAGCCTAAAGAAAGATTAATAACATCAACACCTCTTGAAACAGCATATAAAATACCATTCGCAATTCGGACTCCAGTAGATTTTATGAGTAAATGTTCTTTATCTGTTGTTTCGTCAATTGCACCGGTTACCCTAACAGGTAAAATTTTAATTTTATCACTAACACCACTCATACCGAAAAGATTATTTCTTTTTGCAGCGATAATTCCGGAAATATGAGTTCCATGGCCTTTATCATCAAATGGATACTGAAACTCCTCTTCAGTTGTTGCAGCAAAATTCCATCCATGACAATCAGATTGAAGTTTATTTTCATCTCGATCTATTCTTGGTAAAAGTACAGAATTATTCTCATCACATTCTTTAGCATTAAAATAGACTTGACCTTTTAGGTCTTCGTGCTCAAAATCGATTCCCATATCCACGACAGCAACAACTGGAGTTTTCCTAAGTCCTTTTTCTATATCATCTATATTTTGTTTCCAATGAATATCAATTTCTTTCTCACCTTGGTAAGAAAACTTCTTTCCTCCAACGGTTCTTCCTTCAATCATGGGACTTTGATTATATAGTCCCCATAGCTGAGGAAAAAGTATATCATTTACAGTCATTTCTGATTTTGGATTCACTCTTACTTCCATCAACTTAGCTTGAATATCAGACTCAACTAATTTTACAAATGGAAGTTTTGCTAATTTTTGAGTATTACTTTCATCTGTCTCAAGTACAAAAAGACGATCAAAGTATTCATTTTTATAATTTGAAAATGATCGAATATGTTTCAAATACTTATATTTTTGAAAATGCTGTATTTTAGTACCTGCAACTGTCTCAACAATATAAGTTTTAGCGTGAGCAATCTGAGTAAAAATAAGAAACAATAAAATCATTCTCATTATAACACCTGCCCCATAAACCAACTTATATAGAATTCTCCATTAGACATACCTAATTTATTTTTAACATAATTAAGAGGTCCATCTATTCCATTTGTACCTACTCGACCTTGTGAGTTTGAAATAATAGATTCATCTCCATTCTCATCCCCAACACGATAGCCATCTATTTTACCTGCAGAAAAGAAATTTCTTGCTCCTCCAAATAAAAGCATAAGACCATCATGCTCTATATTTGACTCGAGATGTTTCATAATACTAATTGCAACGTCTGCCATATCATCAACATTCTTCTCATCTTTATATTTTAAGAACCACTTCCTAAGATCTAGTAAACGGCCAAGTTTAGAGTCTTTATTTGACGAAAAACGATAATATCTATTCCAGATGTCTTGAACAATGTTCTCATCAAGAGTGTTAAAATAATTAAGTCCACGTGATTTAATAAAGAAATTGATACTCACATTGTATAAAAAGAGTTCATCTGTATGTGCTAAATCGTCTTCATTGAAAAATTCATAATTATATCTCTTGTTGAGACTTTCAACAAGTGATGCAACTGAGTTATGACTCATTTCCCAACCATTGTATACTTTTGAGAATTTAAGCATAGGAGATAGTATTTCATTATCTGCTGACTTAATTCCTTCAAAAGTAACAATTTTATTTTTGGCCTTACCATAGAATGTATTTCCAGGATTCCCTGCACTAAAACTTCTAAAGCCAAAATTCACGTCAAGTATTTTTGATGCTACCCCACTTATTATATCCCTTACATAATTTTCATAATCAACTCCAGAGGAGTCAGCATCAACTTTACGGTATAAATTGATTGTCTCACCATTTTGAGTTTGGACATTAATAGAATCATCTTGATCTAACCAATTCCATCTCCATACTAAAAATCCTAATTTAGTCGCACTCTCAGAAAAATTATGTGATAACTTCACTGGCTGAATGACTTTTTCAATTGCCGTAGTTGAACCAGAAGAAAGAGTCGAAGCAAGTGCTTTAATTTTATCAGATCTATTTATATTTTCAGATCCATCGTTATTATAAATACCAAGCTTTACACTATAAAACTCAGTAGACGCCTTACCATCTGAGTATTTATACGTTATTTTCGTAATAGGAATATACTTTTCTAGCGACGTAGATAGTTCTATAGAAGCAGCATTCCCAAGACTTTTATAAATATGGTACTCTTCTTCTGATTTTCTTAAAATATGCGTTCTACTAAGTACCAGTTCCTGTGGTCTCATTCCCACTTTTAAATCAAGAACTTCATATAAGTTCATTTTGGCAGTTGCCGTAACATCACCACCAATTGAATCAGTTATAATAATTGATTCCCCAACTTCCATATGATCATTAAGATGGGAAATCATTTTAGCAACACCTTTTTCTTTATCTTCCTCAAAAGCATTTATAAAATCTTCAGTTATCAATTCATTTACGACTCTTTTATGATTTTTCATAACCTTAGGAACAATAATATTTTTAAATGAATACTTTAATCCTTGGTTAATACTCATAATAGGTCTT
>CAYFHZ010000008.1:0-21127 GCA_964342535.1 uncultured Bacteriovoracaceae bacterium
CACCTAATTGCTCATAATGCTGGTTTTGAAGAGCAATTTTTGAAAAGATATTTTGACTCTCTTGGAGATGAAAGAGAAGAAGAATACTTTCAAGATTCTCTGTATTTTCTTCCTTTAATTTTTCCTGAAAAGAGTACTCTCAACTTAGAGAGTTTCATCATTGATTTTGGTATAGCCGATAAAGAAGAACATAGAGGCCTTTCTGATGCTAAGGATTTATTAAAAGTTCTTTTAGTTGCGATAACTTTAGTAAAGCAAGATCGTACTTTCGAAAATTTTCTAAATGAGACTTTGACTGAATTTGCTGTTGAAGAAATGTGGTTCAAGCGTCTTTTAGGGCTGGACCTAACAGAGATTGATGAAATTGCTACTCAGATAGATTTTGATATCTTCACTTGTGTTGAGTTTTATAAAAACTCAAAAAAGAAAGTTACTTGGTCAGAAGAAAATGCAGGCTTAGTTGATTTAGAATTTACAGGTTCTAATATCAAAAAAATTCTGACTGATGAAGAAAGGTTAAAAACTCAATTTGGATCTTATCAATATCGTGAATCCCAAGAAAAGCTATCTCTACGGGTAGGACAAGCTTTTCAAAACGGTATTCATGCCATGATTCAAGCACCTACTGGTACGGGGAAAACATTGGGGTATTTGCTTCCTAGTATTCTATTATCTAAGTCCAAAGGTGAGCAAGTCATGATTTCGACAGGTACAAAAGCCTTGCAAAATCAAGCAATGAATAAAGATATTCCCCTTGTGTACCAGGTTCTAGGGTTGAGGGAGCAAGAACTTAATGTTGTGAGACTGGTAGGATCAAAGAATCATTATTGTGAACTTCTCTATAGAAATTTAGGGGTTAATGACGATGAACTTTTAAATATTCAGACCTTTCCTGAAAGATTAACTAAAGCTTATTTTGATACACTCTTTTTTTATAATGAAAGAGTTCTCAATTACACTGATATTATAACGAGAGACAGTATTCCCTTTGTACTAAAAAGAAAATTTACAGAATTTTCTGATATGGATAAAGATGTACAAGTCGATTTTAGATCATGTACCGGTCAGAAATGTCCTTATAAAGGAAATTGTACCTATATTCAAGGGCTCAGAAGAGCGAGAGAAGCTGATATTATTGTAGGTAATCATAGTCTTCTTCTTTCATGGCCTAAAGCACTTGAGAAGCCTAACTATATAGTTGTAGATGAAGCTCATAAAATTGAGCAAGAATCTACTCAAGCATACACGGAAGAGATTACTCAAAAGGAGCTTGAAAGTTTTTCTAAGAGTTTAGGTCAAATGGTTGCACCCGTTTATTATTTACTTGGAGAAGATGATAATAGTAAAAAATTAACGAAAAAAATTAAATCTGAAATGAATTCTTCTCAAAAAATGATAGCTGAAAATATTGAAGATCTACAAACTCTCATCGAAAGGTATGCTAAAAAACGCCCTCGTTATACGGATATATATTGGAATGAATTTCCAATGATTCAAGAATCAAAAATGAACAGTCAATTGGAAGCAGGTATTTTCAATCGAATTGATTCATTACGATATATCTTTAAGGGAATCAATGATTTAATTTTTCCTCTTGTTGGAAGGTGGTCATTGAATTCATTAAATGATGAAAATGAAATTACTGCTTATACTCTTTTTGAATCCTTCGCTTCTCATATAGAAGATACTTTAACTGCATTGACTCATCTGTTAGATGCTGCGGATGAGAGGGCAAACTCTATCAAATATCATGAAGAATATGGGCATATGATGGTTTCTGCACCTATTAATGTGGGGGAGCTATTTTACTCTGAAGTTATGGAGCATAGTCACTCTGTTGTTCTTACATCTGCGACTTTAGCAAATCATGATGGTTCACAAGGTATGGCCCAAGTGGAATGGATGACAGGGTATAATTTACTAGATTCACAACGGCGATTTAAAACGGGCTTATTTCTTGAAAATAATTATGATTATAAAAATAATGCTCAAGTTTACCTTTGTACTGATACACCTTCTTTTTATGAACAACATTTTATAGAAACTGTATTAAAGCAATTGATTCCACTCATAAGAGATTTAGGAGGGAGATCTCTACTTCTCTTTTCTGCGAGAGTTAGATTTGATAAAGCTTGTGAGCTTTTATTGCAAGCGTTTGAAGGAGAGATTCCACTTTTCATTCAAGGGCTAGGGAATAATGTGGTTGAAGAGTATAAAAAATCAAGTAATGGAATTTTGATTGGGATGGAATCATTCGGAGAAGGGATTGATATACCTGGAGAGAATCTTGAGTTTGTATATGTAGATAAAGTTCCTGATTTAAGACAGGATATTGTTATCCAAAAGAGAAGAGATTTTTATGAGTCTCATTTTGGAAATGAGTTTAATGATTATTTCTTAGCTCATCGAACAAGATCTCTTCATCAGAAACTTGGAAGACTTATTAGACGTCAATCAGATAGAGGTTGTGTTATAATTACTGACTCAAGACTCGCTAGATGGAAAGGTAGAACCTTAGATACTTTTAAGAATATGATGAAGCCTTATGATATACATTTTGCAAAATTAGATGAAGCTTGTGAGCAGACGAGAGAATTTCTACTTTAGAAAATTTTTTTTGCCCTATCTTCATGGTTTTTAAGTGTATCAATTCTGATCTCTAGGTTTTTACCAAATTTTGCTTGATAGGGTATATTAAAGTGCTTACTTAGCCAGAACTCTTGATTGTCATCAATAATTCTACCATTTTCATCAACTTGGAAAAGTTTGCAATGAGTAGCACTAAGTTTGTTTCCTTCAATTTGAATATTTACAGGCTTTAAATCTAGCATTTCAATATATACTTCTCTTTCATGGAAAGGGCTTTCATAGGTCCAGGTATTTTCACTCGTTAAAATGATAAAAGGTGTTTTGTGGACAGGGTCAATTTTTTTATAATTTGTCATCAGGGTAGAAGTAATAAAAGATGGAGCTGCGATATGAGGAAGTTGGGTAAGAACTTTTTCAAAATATTTAGGTCTGCTTCCATTTTCAAAAGAATAGGTATAGTTTTTAGTTTTTAGGTCTACCAAATAACTCTCTATAGATTTTTTTGCACCTAGTTGTCTTTTTATTTCGACCTTAACAGGTTCAAATTTTTTTGTGACCTCATATTTTGTGTTTATTTTGAGAAATTCACCAGTTTTAACGCGAGACACAACTTCGGAATTTATTATGAGGTGCCCATTCATGATACTTTCACGCTCAAAGTAGAAGCTCTCTTCGGAGTATGCATTTCCTTTTTCTAGATAGAAATACTTACCTTCAATAATTTTTTCCTTAACGCTCATAGTCTCTCTCTTTCAAATGACAGCTCTCTTTACTCAAGTTTTTTGTGCAATTTCGCTGACTTTGATTGTCAATATATTTAAGAATATGTTATTCATAACGCATATCCAATTAAATTTTAGAAATTTTACAAAGGATTTTGTAGTAATGATTAATTTGAAAAAAGGACTTACTTTGCCGATTGAAGGGGAACCTAATCAGGTAATAGCTAATGGTCCAGAAGTTACCCATGTCGCATTAGTTGGAGATGATGTTGTAGGTATGAAGCCTACAATGCTGGTAAAAGTAGGCGATAAAGTCAAAGCAGGACAAGTCGTTTACACAGACAAGAAAACTGAAGGTGTGCAGTACACAGCACCAGTTAGTGGTGAAGTTGTAGAACTTAACCGTGGTGCCAAAAGAGTTTTCCAATCTCTTGTTATTAAAGTTGAAGGTGATGAGCACGTGACTTTTGAAGCATATAAAGGAGCT
This sequence comes from uncultured Bacteriovoracaceae bacterium, assembly GCA_964342535.1. GTDB lineage: Bacteria > Bdellovibrionota > Bacteriovoracia > Bacteriovoracales > Bacteriovoracaceae. Next base: position 3,799 of record CAYFHZ010000008.1, read on the forward strand.
GATGCTTCTGCTTATGATGAAAAAGCGCTTAAAGATCTTTTGATTGAGTCAGGTAGTTGGCCGTCAGTTAGAAGAAGACCTTTTTCAAAAGTAGCAGCTCCTGAAGAGAAACCAAGTTCACTTTTTGTTACAGCAATTGATACTCATCCTCTGGCAGCAGATGTTGATGTAATTATTGAGCAAGACAAAGAAGCTTTCAAACTTGGCCTTGAAGTTGTTAAGAAATTAGCTCCAAAAACCTTTTTATGTGTTAAAGCTGGTTCAAAAGTTGAATCAGTAGATGGAGTAGATAAACAAGAATTTAATGGACCACATCCAGCTGGTCTTGTTGGGACACATATTCACTTTCTAGATCCTGTAGGTGAAAAGAAGTTTGTATGGCATATCGGTTATCAAGATGTAATTGCTATCGGTCATCTTATTAAAACGGGAAAACTGTATACAAAAAGAGTTATCTCACTTGCTGGCCCAGATGCATCAAATCCAAGACTTTTAACTACACTAGTAGGAGCTGATCTTTCTCAAGTTGTTAAAGGTGAGACAAAATCTGATAATACAAGAGTTATTTCGGGATCAGTTTTCGGTGGTCGTCATGCTCAGGGACCATTTAATTACCTTGGAAGATTTCATAATCAAGTTTCGCTTCTTCAAGAAGGTGGTAAAAGAGAATTATTAGGATGGCATAGCCCAGGCTTTAATAAATTTTCAGTTAAGCCTATTTATGTTTCACAATTCCTTTCTAAAAAATTTGGTTTTGATACAGATACTAATGGGTCACTAAGGTCAATTGTTCCAATTGGTTCGTATGAGAAAGTAATGCCTCTTGATATTCTTCCTACATTCCTATTCAAATCTTTGATGAGTGGAAACTCTGATAATATTATAAGATTGGGTGGTTTGGAGTTAGATGAAGAAGACCTAGCTTTAGCAAATTTCGTTGATCCATGTAAAAACGACTTTGCAGTTAAGTTAAGAGAAAACTTAGATGTTATTGAGAAGGAGGGGTAATGCAATTTTTAAGAGATGCCCTAGATAAACTAGAACCAAGTTTTCACAAAGGTGGAAAACTTGAAAAAATGTATCCACTATACGAAGCGATTGATACATTTCTTTATACACCAGGTATCAAAGCAGAAGGTAATACACACGTTAGAGATGGTATCGATCTTAAACGTACAATGATTACTGTTGCAATGGCACTTGGGCCAATCGTAATTATGGCCATGTATAATACTGGGTTTCAAGCAAACTCAGCTCTTGCTTCTAGTGGTTTAGAAGCAACAGGTTGGAGAGCAGCGCTTATTCAAATGATAGGTCTTGGTTTTGATCCCGCAAACATTTTACATAATTTAGTTCACGGATTCTTATGGTTCTTTCCAGTCTTTTTGATTACTCAAATTGCAGGGGGGACGTGTGAGTTAATTTTTTCAGTTGTTAGAAAACATGAAATTAATGAAGGTTTTTTAGTAACGGGACTTTTATACCCACTAATACTTCCTCCAACGATCCCACTGTGGCAAGCTGCCGTAGGGATTATCTTTGGAGTAGTCATTGGTAAAGAAATCTACGGTGGTACAGGAAAAAATATTTTTAATCCTGCACTTACTGCCAGAGCATTTTTATTCTTTGCATATCCAGCTCAAATCTCAGGTGATGCTGTTTGGACAGCTGTTGATGGTTTTACAGGTGCGACTCCGTTAGCACAAGCTGCCCAAGGTGGTGTTAATGCTATTACAATTGCATGGAATGATGCTTTCTTAGGTTTTATTCCTGGTTCAATGGGGGAGACATCAACTCTTCTTTGTCTTTTTGGGGCTGTCGTTCTTATTTCAATGGGAATTGGTTCTTGGAAGATTATGCTTTCAATGCTTTTAGGGATGGCCGCAATGAGCTTACTACTTAATGGAATTGGAAGTGATACAAACCCAATGTTTTCTTTAACTCCACAGTGGCATTTAGTTCTAGGTGGATTTGCATTTGCTTGTGTTTTTATGGCCACTGATCCTGTAAGTGCAGCGATTACTGATACTGGTAGATTTATCTATGGTTTTTTAATTGGTGTTCTTGGAGTTTTAATCAGAGTTGTTAACCCTGCATATCCGGAGGGATGGATGCTTGCAATTCTATTTATGAATGCATGTGCTCCTTTAATTGATTACTTTGTAGTTGAGAGAAATATTAAAAGAAGGATGGCAAGAGATGTCTAAGCAAAATGAAACAGTAAAAACTATTGTTGTAGCTGGCCTTCTATGTTTTGTTTGTTCTATTTTAGTTTCTGGTGTTGTTGTGACTTTACGTCCAATGCAACAAAAGAACGCCGAAATTGATATGAAGAAAAACATTCTAATGAGTGCTGGTTTACTTAATGAAGGTGATGATGTTGAACAAGTTTTTAATACTTTGGATACAATGATCGTAAATATCGAAACAGGTGAATTAACTGAAGATGTTAACGCTTCTGATTATGATCAAGTTGCTGCTGTAAAGAACCCTGAATATACAGTTAAAATCCCAGCAAATGAAGATGTTGGTGGTCTTAGCTCTCGTTCTAAATATGCAAAAGTCTATGTTAAAAAAGACGATGCAGGAGAAATTAGTACAGTGATTCTTTCTCAATGGGGAAAGGGGCTATGGTCTACTATGTACGGTTTTATAGCTCTTGGAGCTGACTTCAATACAATTAAAGGTTTTGGATATTACTCACAAGGTGAGACTCCTGGTCTTGGTGGAGAAGTTGACAATCCTAAGTGGAAGGCACAATGGGTAGGTAAAAAACTTTATAATGATGATGGATCAGTAGCTTTTAAAGTAGCGAAGGGCCAGGCTCAAAATGACTATCAAGTTGATGGTCTTTCAGGTGCGACTATTACGAGTAACGGTGTAACTTCTTCTATTAATTATTGGTTTGGAGATCATGGTTATAAAGCCCTTTTAAACAATTTAAAAGCAGGAGGACTTTAGGATGAGTATTAAAAAACTAGTTGTAGAACCTCTTATTTCGAACAACCCAATTGCGCTACAAATCCTCGGAATTTGTTCAGCTCTTGCGGTAACAGTTCAACTTAAGAACGTTTTTGTTATGTGTGCGGCAGTTACATTGGTAGTTGCTTTTGCCAACATGGGTGTATCTCTTATAAGAAATCATGTTCCTAACTCAGTAAGAATTATTGTTCAAATGACGATTATTGCTTCATTGGTTATTGTTGCTGAGCAATTTCTAAAAGCTTATGTATATGATCAATGGAAAACTATGGCCGTTTATGTAGGTCTGATTATAACGAACTGTATTGTTATGGGACGTACAGAAGCTTTTGGTATGAAAAATGGTCCAATCGAATCATTCTTTGATGGAATTGGTAACGGTTTAGGGTACTCAATTATTCTTATTGCTGTTGGATTTTTCAGAGAACTATTTGGTTCAGGTAAACTTTTAGGATTTACTGTATTTGAACTTACTAAAGATGGTGGATGGTATATGCCTAATGGTCTTATGCTTCTTCCTCCTAGTGCGTTCTTTTTAATCGGTGGTCTTATTTGGATTATTAGAACTTATGATCCATCTCAGGTTGAAGAGTAAGGGGGACTCAGATGTTAGAACATTATATTAGCTTAATCGTAAAAGCAATTTTTATTGAAAACCTTGCTTTATCTTTCTTTCTTGGGATGTGTACATTCTTAGCTGTTTCTAAGAAAGTTTCTACAGCACTAGGTTTAGGCGTTGCAGTTATTGTTGTTCAAACGATAACAATTCCTGCTAACAATTTACTTTATACTTATTTTCTAAAAGCTGGAGCTTTATCGTGGGCAGGATTTCCGGATGTAGACTTATCTTTCTTAGGTCTTATTTCATATATCGGTGTTATTGCAGCGATGGTGCAAATCTTAGAAATGGCGTTAGATAAATTTTTCCCTGCTCTTTATAATTCTCTTGGTATTTTCCTTCCTTTGATTACAGTTAACTGTGCAATCCTAGGTGGTTCACTATTTATGGTGGAAAGAGACTATAATTTTGGAGAGTCTGTTGCTTATGGTGTTGGATCTAGTATTGGTTGGGCCCTAGCAATTGCAATCCTTGCAGGTATTACTGAAAAGATGGATTACTCTGATTCTCCTAAAGGAATTAGAGGACTAGGAATGACATTCATGACAGCTGGTTTACTAGCAATCGTGTTTATGGCATTTGCAGGTATTTCACTCTAAAAAGGAACTAAAAGGATTTTATAATGAATGTAGTTATTTTAGGAGTTGCAATGTTTACAGGTGTTATCCTCTTTTTGGTGGCCCTGATTCTTATTGCACGTAAACAACTTGTTCCTCAAGGGGACGTTACGATTATCGTAAATGGAGAAAAAACTTTAAAAGTTTCTCCAGGACAAAAACTTTTGGGAGCTCTCGCTTCTGAAAAACTTTTCTTATCTTCTGCTTGTGGTGGAGGGGGTACTTGTGGTCAATGTAAAGCTCAAGTTAATGAAGGTGGTGGAGATGTTCTTGCCACTGAAATGTCTCACTTAACTAAGAAAGAAGCCAAAGAAGGGTGGAGACTTGCTTGTCAGGTTACTTGTAAGCAAGATATGAAAGTTCACGTACATGATGAAGTTTTTGGTGTAAAAAAATGGAACTGTACTGTTAAGTCGAATCATAATGTTGCAACTTTTATTAAAGAGTTTGTTGTACAGTTACCAGAAGGTGAATCTGTACCATTTAGAGCTGGTGGTTATATTCAAATAGAAAGACCAGCAGGACTTAATATTGATTACAAAGACTTTGATATTGAAGAAGAGTATAGAGAAGATTGGGATAAATTTAATTTATGGCAATTTAAATCTAACTCTAATGAGATGGTCGAGAGAGCTTATTCAATGGCAAATTATCCTGAAGAGAAAGGAATTATTATGCTTAACGTACGTATTGCATCTCCACCTCCAAGACTTCCAAATGTACCTCCAGGATTAATGTCTTCTTATATCTTTAATTTAAAACCTGGTGACCCAGTTACAATTTCAGGGCCATATGGAGAATTCTTTGCAAGAGATACTAAGAAAGAAATGGTTTTCGTTGGTGGTGGAGCTGGTATGGCCCCAATGAGATCTCATATCTTTGATCAGTTAAGAAGAATTAAAACTGATAGAAAAATGACTTTCTGGTATGGAGCAAGATCAAAAAGAGAAATGTTCTATGTAGAAGACTTTGATATGCTTCAAAAAGAGAATGAAAACTTCACTTGGCATGTAGCACTTTCTGATGCTCTTCCTGAAGATAATTGGGATGGCTATAAAGGATTTATTCATAATGTTTTACATGATGAATATTTAAGTAAACATGACGCTCCTGAAGATTGTGAGTATTATCTTTGTGGACCTCCAATAATGAACCAGTGTGTTATTGACATGCTTGTTGATCTAGGAGTTGAAAGAGAAGATATTATGTTAGATGATTTCGGTGGCTAGGATTTTACCAAATACATATATATAAAAGGGAGTACTTATGTGCTCCCTTTTTTTATGCCCGATAGACTTTCTGTTGATGAATTCATATATTAAAGTATGAAATTATTCCTAAATATTACAATTATCTTTTTTTTATTTTCTTGTCAGTCTGAAACCCGTCCAATTGAAATTCAAGGTAAAACGATGGGGACTTACTATAAGGTTAAAACTTTTGGTACTGCTTCTCCTGACGAATTGAAGAAAGATATAGATAAATTCTTTCAGCTTTTTAATAAAATATTTTCAACTTATATTAGTGATTCCGAACTATCTAAAATTAATAATTCAAAATTTGATAAAGTAAAACTTTCAGACTCTATGAAAAAAGTATTAGAACTTTCTCTTACGCTATCTCAGAAAAGTGAAGGCTATTTTGACGTAACAGTTGGTCCGCTAGTAAATGCATGGGGCTTTGGCCCTGGAGGAAAACAAAAAATTCCAACAGCTGCAGAGATTGAAAAACTTTTAGCTACTATTGGTTATCAAAAATTAAAAATAAATGATGAATGGCTTGAAAGGCCACATGGTATGTATATAGATCTTTCAGCACTAGCAAAGGGTTTTGGCGTCGATGAACTAATAAAGTTTCTTGATTTTAAAGGTTATTCTCAAGTACTAGTTGAGATTGGTGGAGAGGTTAGAGTTAGAGGATTAAAGCCTGACGGGAAAACTTGGACTGTTGGTATTGAAGGTCCATCTGATAAACTGGGAACAAAAATTGCTAAAGTTGTAAAATTAGATAATATGGCCATGGCGACTAGTGGAAGTTATAGAAACTACTTAAAGTATGGTGATAATGTTTTTAACCATACCATTGATCCTCATACTGGAAGACCTGTAACTCATAAAACTATTTCTGTCTCAGTTATACATGATTATTGTGCTGATGCGGATGCATGGGCCACAGCACTTATGAGTATGGGTGTTGAGAAAGGTTTAAAAGTTGCTAATAGAGAATCTTTAAAGGTTTATTTTCAAGTGAAGGAAAACGATAGTATAAAAATTATTACATCGGATCGTTTTAAAGACTATGTAAAATAGAGTATATTATGAAATATTTATTTTTATTACTTTCGATAAATGTATGTTTTGCTAAGCCTCAGATTTCAATCGGTGTTTTTCAAGCAAAACCTTTTGCTTATTCAGAAGGTGAACATGCTAAAGGTATTGTTCCAGATTTCTTAAATAAAATGTTATCTTCCGAATTTGATATTAAATTTAAAGTTCTTCCTTATATAAGAGCTATTGATGCAATTAAGAGTGATCGTGTTGATATGATCATTATGTATCCAAATGATAAAATTAAAGATGGTGTACTTAAGGGGTGTCTTACTTTAGGGAATGATAATTTAATTGTTACGAATAAAACCAAAAAAAATGATAATACTTTGGCATTAATTAGAGGTGCTAATTATGGTGTTGAAATTAGTAAGGAGTTTAAACGAGTAGGAGTTGTTGATTATGAGCAAAGTTTTAAACTCATTAAAGCGCAAAGAGTCTCAAATATTATGATTTCATCTGCAGCATGGCACTTCTATAAATCACAGCTTAATAGTAAGAACTATAATGTAACAGTGGTAAATTTTGTCCAAAATATGCTGTATTTTAGAAAGAACTTTGACAAGAATTTAAAAGAAAAAATTTGTAAATTAAACAACAGAATACTCAAAAAGTATCCCACAAAGAAATTTGATGATTTTATGCAGGATCTTTGACTACATATTGTAAATTTAGTATTTTTCCCGTAAGGATAATGTATGAATATAATTATTATTACAACTTCTGTTTTTGTGTTGGCCTTTACTGGGATGGCAATTGGTGTCATTATTGCGGATAAAAGAATTAAAGGTTCTTGTGGTGGAATTGGTGCCCTTATGGGAAAGTCTGCCTGTGATATGTGCGCAATGAAAGAAAAATGTGAGACATCTGGTAAAGAGCTTTGCGAAGACGGGCTAGATACTGAAGATTGTAGTAACCATACCTGTTAAGAAGCTTTAACTTCTTTATCAAATTCAAAGCTTAAGTATCGTACTACTTTCAGAAGTGACTCAAAGTCAGCAGGCTTACTTAAAAAGCTATGTATTTTCAAATAATCTTTAGGGGCTTGTTCGATAATTCCAGAGTACAGAATAACTTTTGTTTTTGGCCATTTTTCCATTGCTAATTTAAGAAAGTCTTCACCATTGAGATTAGGCATATGATAATCTGAGATGATAACTTTATACTCTATATTCTTCTGATAAAACTCAATTGGATCATTATAAATATCAACTGTAATATTTAGTTGGTCAAATGCAGATTGAACTATGAGCAAACATTCTTGATTATCATCTATATAAGCAACTGACATATATCCCCATTTTTTTGTTTAATACATAATTCTTATCGAAACATTATAAAAGAAAATAAAGTATATTCTCTAAAGAATAAGTAAAAAAAATGAAAATGACATGATTTTAGATAGATAAGCCTAAGTACCCTAGTAAAGCAGTGTTATTAATATGTGGCTTATTAACTGATAACTGTAGTTTACCAGATGTTGTTAAGTTTTTACTCCAGTAATAGCTAGGGCCTATTTCAAGTACATTATCCATATTATTATTGAACTTTGTATCTTCATCTAAGGATAAATTCAGGAGGTCAAAACCAATATGCTCAGCTTCATCTCCCATTTGATCCCAATCATATATGAGGCTGATTTTCCAACTCATTTTATCTGAAGTGTAATAGCCAATATATCCAGAAATACCTGCCCTTAAGGTTTGATAGCGATTACTGCAGTTAAAACCACCACAAAGATAATTATAATCTTGTCGTTTATAATAATCTCTTTCCAAATTGAAATTGATTCCTGAAAAAAAACCAGGAATATTAGAGTAAAATCCAATTGAGGGACCTATTCCTAGACCGTATTCCATATCAGAATTTATTGAGCCCTCTGTCGTTGGAAATTCATAATAGAATGAGGAAGAAACGTATAGAAAACGATTGGAATATATATTGTAGGCATTTATATTAAATCTTTGATTATTATAAGATAAACCTTTATCTCTTAAATTTGTACTTGAGAAAACGGACCCATCGTCTTTATATGTTTCATATTCTATATTGCCATTAAGATCATCTTGGAAGGTATAGCTATAACTAACTTTTATATTGTTAGTGACCATATAGCCTAAAGAGAAACTATGAAAGATTTGATATGATCCTGTTGGGTCCGTATCAACTCCTTGCCAGTCTTGTCCTGTGTTAAAGCGATTATAAGTTGCGCCGTCCTCGTAGTTAGAAGAGAGACTAGGCCCTAAATATGTCATCCCATAATTAAATTTTATTTTTTCATAAATTCTTTTAAGACGGTAATTACTTGCTCTTTGATTTAGTTGCAGTGTTAGGTCATTTTGTTGTACTTGAGAAAATACTGCTCCTGAGAAAAATATAAAAATATAAATTAATTTTTTCATGTTTTATCTTTGTGCATAAATAGAGGATTGATACATCTTATCTCTATCTTCTAAATAGTTCTTTATATTGTTGATAACTTTTTCTCTTAGTTTTGCTTCTGCATCGCCATGAAGATTGTTTAGCATTTCTCTTCGTATTGACACAAACTCTTCCACCATATTATTAAACATATTACCTAAGTATTCGTTCATGATTTCTGATGGTTCATTTTTATCAAAATTAGTGTCTAACTGATAATTGGCCGTAAGGGCCGAAATCTCACTTCTTTTAGCAGAATAAATCGTTTGTAGTAGCCACATGGCATTTCTAATAGACCATGTATAAGTTTGGAGAGCAAATGTAGATGAAACTTCTTTCTTAGATTGTTGTATAAAAATGACTTCCCATTGTCTTTTCATATAAGCTCGATGCTCTGCTGAACTTAATAAATCTCTTTGTTGAAATATTCGAGAATTTTTTCTTAGGGTACCCAAAACGGAGTGTCCATCTTTTTTTAACTCACTAAATTTATCTGCTAGTTTTTCAATATTCTTATGTGTGATTGGTGATTTTGCCATACCCATTTTTTTTATTTTCTCTGTCATTGCTTCAAAAAAGATAAATTGTCTTCCTGAATAATAATTTCGCATAGGCTGTTCGTTATCTTGATCAACAACAATATAGGGATGATCTAAAAAATACTGACCCATTTTTTGCCATATATAAAACTGAAGCTCTAATGTTCTTTGTTTTTCTCTTTCTAGAAATCCGATCATTTTGGGTGCAAGCTTGAGATACTTCAACTTCCCTTCAATATCAGAAGCATATAATTCCATTTCCATCCACGCAGCTTCCGCTGTTAATGGGAAATTATAAATTGTTTCTAATTGTTCAAAACGTCCCATCCTTTCAGCTTCAACCATATCTGCTTCATAAGCGATTTGCATCGCTTTAAAGTCACCCATTCTTTGATCCCAACTAACAACATTATTTTTTAAATCCGTTATTTTCTCAGGGGCAGCTTGTTTTGTATTCACTGAATCAGTTTTTTCTTCAGCAATCATAACTTCATCATCATTGGAATCAAGGGTACTCGTGAGATTAAGGTATGCTGTTCTTACTTTACCAACGGCCCACATCGCATGTGGATTCATCGGTTGAGTTATAAAGTAAAATGTAAATGGACCATATATGGCCAATGCTACAGAATATCCTAAATTGTTTTTTACAGTACTACAGAACCAAAAAAAGTTCCCTAGGGTATATCTATAAAGTGAACCAGAAAAATTATTTATAGGTCTTTGAGAAAAAGTTATTGCTTTTAGTTTTAGATCAGTAAACATAACGACAAAATCATAGAGCATATAATGGTAACGATGAGTTCGTCTTTTCGTTGAAAGGATTTTTGATCTTTTCTCTTTTAATTGCTTAAAGATGGCCTGTCTTTCGGACCAGTTTAAAACAGAGTTTTTTTCAATTTGTATAATTTCATTCTTTATATCTATAAGAGCTTGATCTTTTAAGTAGTCATTAGCACTTAGTTTAAAATCTTTACTTTTATAAAATCTATTTAGTGTTGTCTCAAGATATTGAATTCTTTGAGTATTTCCAAAGTTAAAAGTTGTACTTTCATATTCAGAATGAAGAACATTGTAGATATGATTTATAAAAGGACAATTAGGGTCATAACTAATGGAGTTATAATGTAAACATTGTCCATCCAAAGTCTGAGCTGAATACCAATATTCGCCATTGGCGCCATAGTAGTCATATTTTTCATTAAGTTGGTTTTCGATAAAAGTTTTTTTATAAACAACATAGGTTCCACTCAAAAGAGACCCCATATAGAGTTGCGCTACCAGTTTATCATCAATCCAATAATTATACCCAGATAACCCATTGTAGTTATGGATATAAAATATTTTTACATCTTCATTCATTTGTTTTCTTCCGCCATCATCTTTTAAAAGACAGGCAAGTAACTCTTCCAGAGAACTTGCCTGCATCATGACGAAATTTGAAACAGAAGTTATTGCATTAGCATTAACCATGTTACACCTTAACCTTTATTATTTACTGTTGTGTTTGATTATAACTACTTCCTATCGCAACTTTTCCTACAATCGGAATGAGTTGCAAATTTAATTCTTGTTTATCCGCTCTAAAAAAATAGACTCCATGATATTGATGAGAAGCGATTACCCTTAAAGCTTCCCAATGTGGTTTCATTTTCTTTGTAGCTTCAATTATAAGTGGTCTGTAATACTCAATTTGTCTCGAGTTTGCAGCCGGTAGCGATGATTTAACGGGATCGATATTTATTTCGAGACCTAAGCTTTGAGCGAAAAGTATATTTTTTGCATTTTCAAGTGCAGGTAAGACTTCTTGCAAAGCTTTTACTCTAGTGTTTGTCGAGTTTGGCATCATATACCCAAACAAAGATCCATACTTTCTGACCTCTTCATCCCATAATTGATCACTAAGTCTTATTGCCTTATCAAGATCTTTAATTATTGGAAGGTGTACCTCTTTGTTAGCAACTTTATCAGCATAACCATAGAGAGGTGTTCTATTAACTTGAAGATCAAAATCTATACGGTCTATTGAACGGTGATTCCCACCTAAAAAATTCCCATAATAATTTAAGAATTTAGCAATACTTACTCCACCATCTTTTAAAGCTCTTTTTTCAGCTTGCATTGAGTTCTTTATTTGTTGATAATGAATAAGCTCATGTCCAATAGTAAAAATTTGGGTAAATGGATCTAGTTCTTTTCTTATCCAAATATAGATATCACTATCTGAGTAGAGTCCATGAGTTTTTCTTTTTTTCGCAAAACATTCTCCAGCATGTTCTCTATTGGCCAACTTATGTTTCTTCAACTGACGTGTTTCTAGGATACTTATTTTATTCTTTGTTAACCTAGTAGAAAATAAGTCTGAAAGTGAACAGTTCATTTGGTTTGCGAATTGCTGTATATTATACTTTGCATATGGCGCAATATCGAGTAACGAAATAAGTTCATTGGTTTCAAGTGAATCTTTCTTTAAAAGAGAATTATATTTCGCTAATACAGGGTAACTTCCAAAATGTTCCTCTCGCTTACTCTTTATAAAGGCATCACGCTTTTCTGTGGCGATGGATTCTGAGTAACTGATTATTTGGGCCCAATCATTTCTTGCTCTAGCTAACTCATCTCCAATTTGCTCATCAGCAATTAGAGACTTTTGTTCTCTAAATTCTTTTTGTGTTGCTGTAACTATTTCTTTATCACTATCTCTTTGTCCTAGGTAAAGTGTTTCAAAACGTAAACGTGTTACATTTGGCTCAAGAGATAGGAGTTCAGCAAATGCAGCTCTTTTCTTACTTTTCTTTAAGTTCTTCTTAGCTTCATCACAAAAGCTTTCTAGCAAGAGAATAATATTTTTTTTCGTTTTTGGACCTACAGTAACTTGTGTCATTGTCATTGAAATCATTTCTTTTATAATTTCGGATATCTGGTTAAGACCAAGAATATTGTGTTTTTTTCCAACGAGTTCGAGTTCATCCAACATTAATAAATCAAGAGCAAAGTCACTCTCACTATAACTTAACGATAGTTTGTCAAAGTCCAAGGCACGTATATTATCGAGAATATTTCTAAACTCATAGAAATGAATATTAGATTCTGCATTTATCAAATGTTGTACTAGTCTAGCTTGTTTTTCTGAAATGATATCGTTAAAATTTTTTAGTTCAGTTTTACTGATTTTAGTCTCAAGTAAGTCTATAATAGAGTAGATAGGAGATATCGCCCTAGGATTTAAATATGATACAATTTCTTTAAGTTGATACTTAATACCTTGTACAAGATTTAACAGGCTAATAGCAGGAAGTTCCTCCTGATCTAATAATTTTTTTGCTTCTTGAAGCATTCTTGAAATTTGTACCAGTTGAGCACCTACAAAAACGGGTAATTGAACATCATGAACTATAGTTTGCTTATCTCTGATCAATTCCTTAATCTTTACACTGCTTTTATCATTTACATCATCTACAATAATGAATGGCGCATAACCTCCTCCTGCAGATGTGTTTACAATTGAACTCATCTTTCCTTTTTCTTGAGGAGCATATCTTACGAGAGCATTATGAGACATTTTTGGTATGGCCTTATCTCCACCACCATAGAAGACCCATGTTCTAATATCTGCTGCTAAATTTGCAAATTTAAATCCTTCACTTTTTCTTTGAACCGCTACAGGAATTCTCGCAATTTTTACTAGTTGTTGATAAGCATATTTGTCTGGATTTTCCTGAATTTCGCTTAACACTTCTTGTTTTTTTGCTTGTGGTAATGTCTTTAGAATGTAAACACCTTGCCCACCTGCTAATGATGGAGCCTTCACTACCCACTCATCAGGATTTTTTAGAATAATTTCCACCGACTTCATCGTCGGAGGTAATGTTTGTGGGGGTAAAATTTTTGAAGTTTTTGTATTAAATCCATGTGACTTTATCTCATCAGCAAAGAACTTAGGTGCATAATGAGTTAAAGTTGCTAAAATAATTTTATTATCTAAAATTCTGTTTAGGCCACCCATGTAGATTTTTTTGTTAATGATGGCATTTATGATTCCCGGTATTGCATAATCAGATTGCTGAGGAATTGGTTTTCCGTTTTCATCTAGAACAATTCTTCCTTCATCATCATCACTATCTTTGATTAAGTTGTCTCTTAGATATAATGGTTCAGCAGAATCAGGGTCTTTAAGTGTCAGATTCTTTTTTAAATCAAACAAAGCAGCGTCTGCATTTACACGAGAGTAGATTGCATTGACAATTGGATTTTCTTTATCAACTGTTCGCAACCTAATATACCCATCTTTATCTTGATAAAGTTGATTAGCATCCGTGTAGAGTAGACCTGAATATGCAGCTAACTGATGAATTTCAGGGGCAGCTCCGTTTTGTCCTCCAGGAGGTAAGAGTATTTGAATACCAGTTTTATTACCTGTCCAAGATTCTCCAAGGGATTTGTAAGTTTGACCTAGTACTTCAAAGTGATCATTTGGCATAACATGTCCAAGTGCCTCGAGCATCTCTGGCGCTTGTTCGTAAAGTCCTTGCAAAACATTCATGTTATTTGAAGCACCTGACGGTGACCCAGCATTAATTTCTAATATTCTAAAAGGCAATCCTGGCAGATTTTCTTGATCTTTTTTCTTGATAAATTGTGGAAAGTCTTTTGATTGCTCAAGATAATCTTCCACTAGAACAAGGTCAAGACCAACATTATCTAGAAATGGATAATTTTTCATATTTGGATGATGTAATTGAGGAAAATAATTTGAGGACGTTTTAATCGCTTCAACAAAAATTTCCCTTACATTTTGAGGAAGTGATTTTACAAATTCAGAAGACTCAATATCTTTACTACCATAAATATCTTGAATGACTTTTCTAAGTGCAATCATTAATTTTTGAGAAGCAAGTTCAACTTCATTAAAAAGAGATTTTTGCATTGGAACGACTGTCGTCGTACAAGGTACCGTAAATGTTTTATATTCACCACTTTGAGTTTTTTTAGAGAAGGTGAGATCTCTATTTTTTAAAAACTTTGTAAGTTTTCTACTTTCATCATAATGATCAACAATTTCCCGCTCAAGTAGTTTAGAAGTAATTGGTTTTGTATGCTGGTATGAAGTTCTTAATCTTTTTCCTGAGAACAGATAATTAGATACTTTTACCTCTGAATGCCCTATAAAACCAAGATTAGGATTGTATCTTTGGTCTTTTTTAGATTTCTTTTCAACATCTTTCACAGTTTACCTCTGATTTTCAATTTTTTTCGTCATATTTATCCAAGGCATTCCTTGCCATAGGGAAAGTTGAGTGTATAGGTTTTATACTTTGTTTCATGATTCGATGCAACATTAAACAACGACATACTGCTGCATTGTGTAAAGTTTTTACTCTTATATATGTAAAATTGAAGAGTTTAAGGTGTTTTTGGCCAAAATTAATACATTTTTAAATTTTTTTAAGTCGAAGTTAATATTCATTGAATTAAGTTGTTCATATATTAAACAAAACCAAATAAATAGAATATTTTAATATTTTTACTTTTCTCACCTCATAAGCTTAAGATATTATATAATAATAATTTTCTTGTTATATTTTGAGGAGCTCCATGGAAAGTTTAGGTAATATTTGCATAATTGAAGACGAGAAGGATATTGCTGAAGCACTAAAGGTGTACTTTGAGGGTTTTGGATATCATATCAAGAATTATTCGTCAGCAGAGGACTTTTATTTAAACCGTAGTCAAAATTTTAAAGGTTTATACCTTGTTGACTGGAATTTACCTGGTGATCCTGGAATTAATATCATAGAGAAGATTAGAGAAGAAGATAAGTTTTCACCTATCTTTATGGTTTCAGCATATTCAAAAAATGATGAAATTATTACTGGCCTTAAAGCCGGTGCAGATGACTATATTACGAAACCTTTTTCTTTAGAGGAACTTAAAGCTAGAATTGATAATGCTTATTTAAAACTCAATCATATTAATGATGAGATCGATTCATCTGAGTTTAAATTACTTCCTGAAGCAGCAGCCTTTATAAAATCTGGCAAAACAATTAATTTGACCCAAAGAGAGTATATTATATTTGAGGAACTTTATAAAAATAAAGAGACTCCACTGACTAGAGATGAGCTTATTCTTTGCTTTAAAAATGATGAGAAAATGACAGTAAGGAATATAGACGTACATATTTTTTCTCTAAGAAAAAAGATCAAGGAAATAGGTCTTAATATCGAAACTGTATGGGGTAAGGGCTATAAGCTTTTAGGTTAATTTATATGATTTTGACTGGGACTTGATATTTATTTGCAAGTTTTTCAGTAATTTCTTTAAGTTCTTCTTGTGTAAATATAAGGCCAATAACATTAACTCGGTGATTGACGTTAATAACGCATTTATTATCACATTTAAAATCAATAGAGTGACAACTGATTTCATTAATTTCATCTTTATTTTGAAACCCTGAATAATAAACAAAATAATCTTTGATAACGCCTTCTAATTTATTGAGAATATCTTCATCTCTATCTTGCGCTAAATTATAATAGAATTGACTAGTTGACTTGGCCTTACCATTGAAAGTCATCTTTACGATTCCACTACTTGAAATTTTTAATGTGTCGTTAAGGCATACTGGACAATACATGATATAATTTTAATAAATTTTTAAATTAAATCAAATGAAATTATATGAGGAAAGAATAGTGTTACCAGAAATTAAAGAATTAGAACTAAGAGATGGTATAAAGCTTAAATTAAGCTTAATGGAAGCGGGACATTCGAAATGGCTTATTGTAACACATGGTCTGGGAGAACACAGACAAAGATATCAGTTTATATATGAGCTCTTTTCTCAACATTTTAATATTTGTACCTACGACTTGCGTGGACACGGAGAATCCACTGGAAAACGTGCCTATATTAAAGATTTTAATGAGTTTACAAGAGACTTAGACCAAGTACTCGATTTTTTAGAGCTGAACTACACAATGGAAAAATTTAGTCTCTTTGGCCATAGTATGGGAGGCTTAATAACTGCCTCCTTTATTCAGCAAAATCATAAATCAAAAAGATATCCAGAAAAAGTATTTCTCAGTTCACCAGCGGTGGCCGGAGCAGGACCTCTAGGTAAGGTATTTGAGCTTGCCCCTTTAAAAGTATTAGGTGCCTTAAAGTCGCTACCTGCTACTTTACCAGTGGCCGGTTTATTAGACCTTACGAAACTATCTCATGATGCAAGGGTGTATCATAACTATATCCATGACTCATTGAATTCTTTAAAAATTCATACAAAATTATTTTTTGAAATTTTGAACCACTCAAAAACGGTGTTTAGTAGACCATTACGGGCCAAGTGTGATCTATTTGTCTCAATTGGAACTGAGGATTACTTAGTTAACCCCCAGTCAGTCATTCAATACTTTGAAGAAGTTGAAAAAAATGCAAAACTTTTTAAGTTCAGTGGTGCCTATCATGAAATACATAATGAAATTAAAAAATTTCAAGATGATTATTTTCAAAAGCTCTCTTCTAGTCTTTTATCTTAATGGGACTCTGCTTTTATAAAACTAGCTAAAAATTGAATTCTTTCATTCGCTGGAGGATGAGAGAAATAAAACTTTGAGTACACTGGGTGAGGAGTAAGAGTACTAGAATTATCTTTGTACATTTTTAGTAGCGCAGATATGAGCTTTTTAGGGCTGGCATGAGTTGCTGCAAATTCATCTGCTTCAAATTCATTTTTTCTAGAAAGCCATGAACTAATAGGTGTGAAGAAAAAAGTATAATAAGGAATAATAAGCATAAATAATAAGAGGGCGAGATAAGCTTGGT
>CAYFHZ010000009.1:0-19566 GCA_964342535.1 uncultured Bacteriovoracaceae bacterium
TTATAAATTATACTGTTCTTTAGTTCGTTCAAAAACTTCCGGTACATGTTTTAAGTAAATATTTCTTAAAGTTGTTTCATTTAAGCTAGATAAAAAGCTAAGATCAGTTTCGGAAGTGTGATCTGAAGCCTCTAAGGCTTCTTTAAATGATTTAACATCAGTTGCTTTAAAAGCAGCTTCTTGTACTACTTGGTAGAGTTCTTCTCTTGTTGATCTGTTTTCTTCTATTAATTTATGAAGGACATAACTTGAAAGGTATGAAAAATTATCAAAGACTTTTTCTTGTACCCTTTCTGAATTGATTACAAGATTATCTACGGTAGATGTAAGCCTTCTTAAAGCATAAAATGTAAGCCCTAGGTTATCCGGTAGAAACAATCTTTCTGCACTTGAATGGCTGATATCTCTTTCATGCCATAAAGCATTGTTCTCATGAGCAATGAGTAAATGTGATCTTATGACTCTTGCAAGCCCTGATAAATTTTCACCAGATATAGGGTTTTTCTTATGAGGCATCGTTGATGAGCCTTTTTGACCTTTTGCAAAACCTTCATAAAGTTCACCTATATCAGAGTGATGAAGATGTCTTATTTCCACAGCAATTCTTTCAATTGAACTTGCAATCATGGCCGTGATAGAAACGAGTTTTAGAATTCGATCTCTTGGAATAACTTGAGTTGAAACAGGCTCTACTTTAAGACCTAATTTATTGATAGCAATTTTTTCTATCTCAGGAGTTAATACTGTATAATTCCCAACGGCTCCAGAGAGCTGACCTGTAAGCTCATTTTCGATGAATGTATTTAACTCTTCAAGACGACGTGAAAACTCAGAGTAAAAGGATAAAAACTTAGCACCAAAGCTCATTGGTTCAGCATTCATCCCATGAGATCTTCCCATACATAGAAGATGCTTATGTTCTTCAGCTTTAGTCATAAGAGATTTAGTAAGCTTTTTAAGTTGTTTTGCTATGAGTTCTACACTTCTTTTAATCTGTAATGTCGTGGCTGTATCAATGATATCAGATGAAGTACATCCAAAGTGAAAGTATTTTGAAATATCTTTAGGTAAGTTTTCTGTAATACTAGTACAAAAGGCAATGACATCATGTTTTGTAACAGCCTCAATTTCATTTATTCTTTCAGGAGATATTTTGGCTTTTTCCCTGATGGCCAATGAAACACCTTTTGGTATTCTTCGACCTTCTAGAGCTTCAATAAGTGCGAGTTCTACATCTAGGTAGGTTTTAAATTTATTGTACTCATTCCATATATCAGAAATTTCAGGAGAGTCATAACGTGAAATCATTTTATATATCCTTTGTTAAAATATGTAGCCAAAATCTACACCTAAAGAAGTCCATCCAAAAATAAGACTTCTATCGGCCAGAGTCTCTTCGTCTATGGCCGCTCTTTCAAGTAGCACCCAATGATAAGATAATTTAAGTCCGTAGTAGAAACTTTTTGACGTTCTATAAGCAAAAACGTATTCAGCATTATAACCATAGCCTCGGTAGGTTTCATCATCAGTACTATCTTTATGTCCTATATAACTTAAAAAGAAAGATGTTGTTTCAAATAGTCTTTCCACATCAAATGCATAGGTAAGTGCTTTAAGTCGATAGGATAGTCCTAGTCCCAGGGAAAGAAGTACTTGTTGATTCGATCCTCTCGTTGTGTTGGCAACACTATTGGTATCACCTGACGAGCTTGTTCTTTCATCAGCAATGGCATCATAATTAGCAGCTGTACGTCTGAGTTGAACACCCCACCATAAATTTTGATAACTGGTATCAAAAGCATTGAGGTAAGTTCCTTCAAAGCTGGCAAGTGATGAGGGCTCATCATAGCTTGTAGCAAGAGAGTAGCTTAAGGAAAAGACTCCATTATCATTCTTTGTATAATAAGGATCAGAGTAGGTACCAGTGCTTGAACTATATTCTCTAAGTATGGATTCTTCACTTTGATGGATTTCAGGGTATTCATTAAGTTCATCAGCCTCTATGGATTCATAACGATTGACATCATAGAGATCCGTATATGATTGAGCATAACTTAAAGATGAAATAGATATAAATAATATGAAAGAGTAGATTATGAATTTCATTATAGCTCCCTCGTCAGTTTATCAAAATTATCACCAGGAAAATCATCTAGTCCCATGAGTTCTGCGAGGTTAACTTTCTCTGAAAGGTGTTGATACTTGGTATTTTCATATTGGACTTGAGAACTGATCAAATCATCAAGAATTTGTTGTAAAGTAGTTAATGATACCTTACTTGCAAGATAATCATCGACAGTTTGGTCAAAAGCCTTTCTTGCATTTCTTAAATAAGCCTTGGTGGCCTCAAGCTTTTTTTCTAAATATCTTAATTGAGAATGAATAACACGATTTGCAACTTTTACAGACCTGTGGGTTTCTTTAAGTTCTATTTCACTAATCTTTTTACTTAAAAATGAACTTTGGGTTTTTCTCGAGTTAAAGAAACCTCCGCTCCCATAAATTCTCCAACTCATATTTACAGTGGCCACTACTTCTAAGTTCTTACTACCATCAAAAGTTTCATAATTATCATTTTGACCAGCTGACGAAAAACTTCTTTGGTAGCTTCCTAATTTCAAAGAAATTTTTGGAAGTGGGAGATTGTCTTTTATGGCCCTTTGATAACTTCTGGTGGATATATTCATATTGGCCCTGGCCTGGAGTAGGTTAGGATTATTTCGTTCTATAAAAGGAAGACTCTCACTTTGAGCTAGTGTTACTGGTTTAAACTTTAAAATTTCAGCTGGCCAATATGAGGATTTAAGTTCATGCCCTAATAGAGTGGCCATCTCGTCTTGAATTTCATAATAGTCATTAAGAGACGATTGGTAATTTTGATGAGAAGCCAAGAACAATGATTTTGCTTGTAAAAACTCTTGGGTTCTAATTTTTTTTAAACTTAATTTCTCTTTTGCTAGTCGATAGATAAATGAAGAATGGGATAATTGTCTTTTGTAGGCTTGAACAATTTGAAACTGCCTAGATAAATTAAAATATTGATCAATGATACTATGACGAAGTGCTCTTCTTTTTTCCTTAAAGCTAGTCTTTGCTCTCGCATAACTTTCTTTAGAGTTGAGGTAATCAATATAATCCTTTCCCCAATTGAATAGAGTATAATCTTCAAGCTCTAGTCCTATTGAGCCATTGGGTGTTCTAGCAGATTGTGCAGAACTGTCAGACTCTTTATAGAGATTCTCAACGTGATGATCAGTGCTGGATGCCATTGTCAGATTTAGTTTAGGCATATAAAAGTCTTCAAAAGCATCCTGAAAGCCCATTTCGTTTAGCTCAAATTGGTACTTTCTTATATTTTCACTATAGTTTTTTCTTAATCCAAGTTCGATGGCCCCTTGAAGTGTTAGAGAATAGCTTTCATTTTTTGTGAAATTTTTTATCTTTTGGTCTTTTTCCAGTTGCTCTATACTTTCAGGGTCCAGACTACCTTGTGATTGTGCAAATAATGTATTTGATATGAGTAAAAGTGCTAAAAATTTAATCGCTCTCATCTAATCCTTAATGTATGTGTGTAGCGAAATGTTAACACCTGAAAATGGACTCGAAAAGTAAAAATAATGTATTAATTGAGTGAATCGTTTGGGTTGATTTTAGAGAATAATTCCTGGGCATCCATTTCTAATAATATTTTCTTCCATGGATTTAATTCTCATTTTTGTAAGTCTTAAATTATTTTCAATTTGTCTTTTATTTAGTTCTAGTCTTCTTTTTAACGTTTTTTGTTCTTCGGCAGCTTGGCTTGTTAACTCGGAATTTCTAATTAACATTCCTGTTAATCGCTGTTCAACACTAAGCTTTTGTTGTCGATCATCAAGTAAATTTTTACATCGCCTAGATAGAATAGGTTCTTTTAGAATATTCATCTCGGATTGCGCGATGCACATATTTGAGAATATAAAGAAAAAAAAGAAAATATTCATCAACAAAGCTTTCATATAACTTATTTTAACAGGATTTATAATTTGACCAAAGAACGGGCAAGATTTTAAGGTAGTATTTCCCTAGTTCATGGCCAAAACCACTTAAATTAGGTTAAATTAGACCAATAAAAGTAAAAAATAGGTAAATATGGCGAATATATTAATACTTGCTCCTGCTAGGTATGAATCATCTCGGTTTCCCGGCAAGCCACTTGCGCTTATCAACAATCGACCTATGATTCATTATGTTGTTGAGAATTGTCGTAGAACTGGTTTTGACTATGCCATGGTTACTGATGATCAAAGAATCCAGGAGTCCGTGGAATCAATTCAAGGAAATATCGTTAGAGTAGATGATGCAGTTACGACAGGTTCTGCTCGAATTGCAATTGCTTATGATAGGTATTTCTCTCAAAAAAAATACGATCTGATTATCAATGTTCAAGGTGATGAACCAATGTTGAAGCCAGACTTTATTGAAGAGATAGCTAAAGCTCATTTAGAAAGTCAATTTGATATTTATACAGCAGTTAGAAAACGTGAGAAATCAGAGTCTGACTTTACAAATTCTGATGTCGTTAAATGTGTTTGGTCGGAAGTCACAAATCAAGCACTTTACTTTTCAAGGTCTTCTATACCTTTTACAAAGAATACTGATGGATTTTGGTTTCAACATATAGGAGTCTATAGCTATAGACCAGAATGCCTATTAAGGTTTAATAAATTACCTAGTTCAAAATTAGAACTTGAAGAAAATTTAGAGCAATTAAGAGCATTGGAAAATGCAATGACAATTGGTGCATTAGAAATCAAACAAAAACTTATTGGGGTTGATCGCCCTGAAGATATAGAGAAAGTACAAGGAGCTTTAGTGTGAATCAAAGAACAAAAAAGTATATATTTATAACCGGTGGAGTTTCAAGTTCTTTGGGGAAGGGGCTTGCTGCTGCTTCTATTGCTTCTTTGATTGAAAGACGTGGACTTAGGATCAATATGCTTAAAATGGACCCTTATATAAATGTTGACCCAGGAACGATGAGTCCTACTCAGCATGGAGAAGTTTTTGTCACAGACGACGGAGCAGAGACAGATTTAGATCTAGGTCATTATGAAAGATTTACTTCTCTTACTCTTTCTAAAAAAAATAATTTCACAACTGGCCAAGTTTATCTTCAGGTTATTGAAAATGAGAGAGAAGGAAAATATTTAGGTAAAACAGTTCAAGTTGTTCCTCATGTGACTAATGAAATAAAAAGAAGAATACATATTGCTGCAGAAAACTGCGATCTACTTATGGGAGAAATTGGTGGTACTGTAGGAGACATTGAGTCTCTACCTTATATGGAATCGATTAGACAATTTGCACACGATGTAGGTACTGAGAATGTCCTGTTTATTCACTTAGTACTTATTCCTTATTTAGGTGCAGCAGGTGAGCTAAAATCTAAACCGGCACAACACTCAGTTAAAGAATTAAGAGAGATCGGTTTATTTCCTAATATGATCTTATGTCGTGCTGATAGAGATATAGATGAAAGTATAATTGAGAAAATATCTCTATTTTGTAATGTTCCTAAAGCAAATGTTTTTAAGTCTCTTGACTTAGATTCTATTTATAAACTTCCCCTCGACTTTCACAAACAAGGACTTGATGCCAAGATTTGTGAATTACTTGGAATCTGGTCTACAGTTCCGGATATTAAAGAACTTGAACAGGTTATTCATAACGTAGAGAATCCACTAGGTGAGGTGAAGATTGGTGTTGTCGGTAAGTACACTGATTTGATTGAGTCATATAAATCTTTAGATGAGGCTTTAAGACATGGAGCTATAAGTAATCAAGTTAATCTTAAAATGGTTTATATCGATGCAGAGGATATTGAGTCTGGAGAAACGGATGCTTTAAATAATGTTCATGGGATTCTTGTTCCTGGTGGATTTGGACAAAGAGGTACTGAAGGTAAAATAAAAGCAATTGAATTTGCACGAGTAAATAAAGTTCCATTTTTTGGGATTTGCTTAGGAATGCAACTTGCGATTATAGAATATGCAAGACATATGGCCGGGATTTCAGCAGCAACTTCAATGGAGTTTGCTGAGAAAGGTGATTTTGTTGTTCATTTTATGGAAGGACAATCAAAAGATATAGCAAAAGGTGGAAGTATGCGCCTTGGGGCATATGACTGCGATGTTGAAAAAGAAACTCTCGCATATGAAGTATATGGAGAAACAAAAATTTCCGAAAGACACCGTCACCGTTTAGAAGTAAATAATGAATATGTTCCAAAATTAAAAGAAAGTGGAATGGTTTTTTCAGGTATGAATAATAAGCTGAATCTTGTTGAAGTGGTTGAACTAAAAGATCATCCTTATTTTATAGCATGTCAGTATCATCCAGAATTCAAGTCTAGACCATTTAATCCTCATCCACTATTTAAGAATTTTGTGGCCAAAGCTTATAAGCATCAAAAGGATAATGTATGAGTAAAATCGATTTTTTTATAGGACCATGTGTTCTAGAATCACCAGAACTTGCTAAAGAAGTTGCGGAAAAATTACTTAAGGATTTAGATCCATATATGGACAGAATTCAGCTAACTTTTAAGGGAAGCTTTGATAAGGCAAATAGAAGTTCAATTGATTCTTATAGAGGACCAGGGATTGATGAAGGACTTAAAATTCTTGAAATGATTAAAAAAGAATATTCTTTGCCAACAATTACAGATTTTCATGAAGCCTCTCAAGCAGAGCTTGTTGCAAGTGTTGTTGATACTTTACAAATTCCAGCTTTTTTATGTCGTCAAACAGATATGATTGTTGCTGGTGCCAAAGCATGTAAGCAGTATGGAGCGAGATTAAAAGTAAAGAAAGGGCAGTTTCTAGCTCCTCAAGACACAAAGAATATCGTTGAGAAAGCGGAAAACTTTTTAAGTAAAGAGGACATTCTTTTAACAGAGAGAGGAACAAGTTTTGGCTACAATAATTTGATTGTGGATATGGCAAGTTTTCAAATTATGAAAAGTTTTGGTGTTAAAACGATTCACGATGCAACTCACTGTGTACAAATGCCTGGTGGTCTAGGAAAATCTACTGGCGGAAAAAGAGAGCAGATCTTCACTTTAGCGAGAGCTGCCGCAGCAGCAGGCGCTGATGGATTTTTTATGGAGGCACATCCTAACCCAGAAAAAGCTCTTTCAGATGCAACTAGTCAGCTACCAATTGAGCAGATCAAAGATTTAGTAAAAGTACTTCTTGATATAAAAGAGGTTATCTCATGACGGCCACAAGTGATTTAAAACAACTCGCTCAAAATTTTGAAGGTAAGTTAAAAAAAATAAAAATCTGCCTTTTTGACGTTGATGGAATTTTAACAGATGGGAAGATTTATTGGGCCGGAGAAGAAGTTGGTTTTACGAGAAGCTATTTTATTCAAGATGGTTATGGAATGAAACTTCTTCAAAGGGCAGGTTTTAAAGTAGGTATCATTACTGCTGGAAACTCTAAAAGTGTTGAACATAGAGTAGATCAACTTGGTTTGGATTTCTTATATATGGGAAATGAAGATAAAACGGGTGCTCTTGACCATGTTCTTAAAAAATATAATTGTACTGATGAGGAATTTCTTTATATGGGAGATGATCTGTTTGATATTCCACTTTTAAAGCGTGCAGGATTTGCAGCTACGGTGCAAGAATCGAGTGATGAAGTAAAAGAGAAT
The DNA here is from genome assembly GCA_964342535.1 of uncultured Bacteriovoracaceae bacterium. Classification (GTDB taxonomy): domain Bacteria; phylum Bdellovibrionota; class Bacteriovoracia; order Bacteriovoracales; family Bacteriovoracaceae. The sequence continues at coordinate 7,699 of CAYFHZ010000009.1, forward strand.
GTCGATTATATTACAAAAAGAGGTAGTGGGGAAGGTTGTGTTCGAGAAGTCATAGATATATTGAGATATGCTCAAGGAATAAATTGGGAGAGTCTTCAAAAATGAATAATTTAGGAAAGAAAATCTATCGTTCAAGCTCTCTTGGTTCTATAAAGGTTGTTGTTCTTTCTATTTTTTTTATTCTTTTATTTAATGCGTATTTTCAAACATATAGTGATCCTACTTTTCGTGAAATGGGGCATATCAATTTTAGAGGAGTTATAAATTTTCATTTTAAATACCCTCATGAACTTATTCTTTTTATTCTTACTGTATTGATCCCTTGTTTTTATTATACTTTCGTACGGGCCACTCTTTTTTTTGAAAAAGGGGTGGTTATTAATAGAGGTTTACCTTTTTTTCGTATGATTTTAAAGTATGATCAAATTAATTACTATGAGATTATCCATCCCAAATCACTTGTGTCTGTAAGAGTTAAAGAAACAGAAGATGATTATATGTTTTCGGTAAAAGATATGGATAGAGTCTTGGCCATTTTTGATCAAAATAATATCAAAGGTGATCTCGGGCAAAAAGCTCGAGTCGATAAGTCTTCCCATTTAAAACTTGCAATGATTATAATACTGATTGGAATTCTAATTTCCATTATTCAGTACTTAGGACTTGTTCGAGTAATTTTTAGGTAAGAAATAAGTTGATGCTTTTATTAATCTATTTAGAACTCCCTGAAAATGGTCGTCGTTCAATTGCTTTGTGTTCAAGTTAATTGTAATAGATTTTTTATTTTCTTTTTCCAAAACTCTAAACTGTGCATAAAGGAGTCTTGCTGCTTGAATTGGATCATCTGGTAAATCCCATTCAGCTGAACTATCAAGTATATCTTTCGGGATATGTTCAGATGTAAAATGCTGATCAACAACTTTAAAAACGATAGGAATATTAGGCATATAGTGATGTTTTAAGTGCCCTGGAGCAATTGGACTTTCAGAGTATTCTACATTAATTTGTTCAAAACCATTTTCTAGTAGAGTTCTTTGTAAGAGGTCTTTTCCAATCATACCTGGTCTTAAAATTTGAACTTTGTTTGGTGTAAAAGAAATAATTGTCGATTCAATGCCAATTTCAGAAGTATCACCATCTAAAATAAAGAGCTCTGGAAATTCATCCTTTACATGTAGAAAGCATGTTGGAGAAGTTTTTTTAAATTTATTAGCACTTGGTGCGGCCAAAGGTACACCAAGTTCTTCTATCAGTCTTAGTGTTACCGGGTGAGCAGGCATTCTTATTCCAACAGTACCTAAGCCTGAGGTAATGACATCAGAAACCGATTGATTTTTTGGTAGTATCATTGTGAGTGGCCCTGGCCAAAACTGATCAGCAAATAATTGGTGAATTTCACTCCATTCAGTGGTTAAGGATTTGGCCTGCTCGGTATTTTGTACATGTATAATCAGTGGGTCAAAAAAAGGCCTTTCTTTAGTCGAAAATATTTTTTCAATTCCTTTCTTATTATTGATAGGTGCAGCTAGGCCATAAACAGTCTCTGTTGGTATGGCCACAACCTCTCCGTTATTTAATAAATCAATGGCATTTTTTATTTCATTATTCATTCTAAAACTATTTGTGGAATATTGTTACTTCTTTTAAATTCTTCTATTACCCCAAGACTCTTAAATTGACCAGACTGGAAATAAGTCTGAAAAGAAAGTCCTGACTTATTAGCGGCATTAAATTGCCCGTAAATATAAATATTTTCAGTTCCAAATAATGAGTCTAAATCATTTAAATTTTCGGATTTACTAAAGAAATAACCCATAAAGCGTTTAAATTTCAAAAGGTTAATTCGGTTATGTTTTTCTATTTCATCTTTATACTCAGAAAAACGATCAATCAGTTTGAGAGCACATTTTTGTGCTGAAGAGTATGTACTTCTCATTCTTGGTCCAACTCTTCTTCTTTTTTTAATAAATTTACCTTTCTTATACTCAGATGAATCAACATCGCAGTGAGATATTGCAATTAGAGTTAAATCACTGATCGAAAGTCTATTAAAATGTGAAAGGCCCGACTTCTCAACTTCAATCGTTGTGTTAAGCAAAATAGGGCCTCTTAGTTCTTTTGACTTAATTTTATTTATAATATCACTACTAACTGGTGAGAAGTTTTTTGTATATTTAGAAGCAATTTTTCTATATTTTTTTTGATACCATTTATGGGTCTCACTTACTTTAAGGTTGTACTTTAATCGTAAGGAAAATTGTTCTTCCTTTTTTACTGAAGCAGCTGCTAAATCATCAATCTTTTCGTATTCAATCGTCATTTTTTTAGAAATTTCAGTATCGTTACTAGCTGCAAAATCCATATCAAATATTTTTTTAATTGCTTCGCTAAAAATACGACTCAAGAAATTTTGGACATATTTAACTGATTCTGAATAATTTGAAAAAAAGATTTTTTCAACACCATCTTTAATAATTTTAATTTGCTCAGTTGCCCTTTTCTTAAGAGAGCCAAGAAGGAGAAAATTAAATTTGGAAGAAAGGTTTTCACTTAGTCGTTGTTCACTAGCTGTAATATTTTTTTTCCATAAAATAATATTATCATCACCTCCTAGGATATTTTTAAACTCTTGATGATAATCTGAATTATTAGCAATAATTGATTTATCTTCTTTATAGAATGTTAAATAAGAACTATTTGTTTCACCATAGGTATATGATAGTTCATAACTTAAGAGTGTGAGTTTTAATATATTAAAAAAGTCATACTGAAGACTTAAATGGGCCTCAGAGGATAAGTCAGTTTCAGACTTAATAGAAACTCTTAAAAACTCATTATTTATTGGATTATCTTGTTCCCCAACTCCTTGGATAAGGACTTCTTTAGAGTGGGCTTTCTGTACAAGTACACCCGCTTGAACTCCAAGCCCATTCCCTAGGGGGGCAACAGCAACTGCGCCTGCATTAAAAGAGTAAGCATCATTTTTTTTGAGAACTTCATATGGAGCAATTTCAAGCATATCTTTTGGATTGGAGAACTTCGCAAATGATAAAAAAAGCTTGGAATAATCAGATGTAAGTCCATCAAAATAAGTATCAGCGTAGTGATAATAATGATAGGTTCTGGTAAAGGATACTCCAGCAAATGCTCCTATAGATGCATCGGATATTTCAATGACATCGCTTTCTTTTAAATTTGTTAATAGCGTTGCTGCCTCGATATATATAGTAAATGTATCCTGCACTATCCATTTGTCACTATAGAGATCTGGTGCAACTTCTCTGTTTGCTGTAATTTGATAATCGGCCATAGGCTTATACCAAGTAAAACCGCTAAAATTTAAAACCCCACCTCCTAGATCGTGATTTTCAATTAATCGCTCTGTTTGGGACAGACCTATATTTTCATAATCTCCAGCAAGCATTCCAATTAATTCAGCATTCAAAGTTGATAACTCTTCAACTTGAATACCAGATTTAACAATTTGTTTCATGGTTTTGGTACTGAGAGATTTCGCTTTTTGATAGTTTGCTTTAAAGTTCTTTTTTAACTTGAAGTGTTTAAAGTCTTGGGACCAAACAACTGATGTTAGGGCAAAATTAATGAGACAAATAGAGAGTATTTTTTTCATTTCTTCCTTGCTTGAATTAGCTGCTTAGTGTTATAAAGCCTTTCGGAGAGTACTTTTAGAGACTTAAGGCAAATTATGCCTAGTTAAAGGATTTCTATGGATTTTGAAAAATTTAAACAACTTCTGGACGATCAAGTTACTTGGCCAGATTACTATACTTTTAAGTTTATCACAAAAACTGACTCAAAGCATCATGTAATTCAAGTTTTAGAAGAACATCAAATAGTGGAAAAGCCTTCAAAAAATGGTAAATATACTTCTATAAGTAGTCGAAAAATCTTCAATTCAGCTGATGAAATAGTAGAAGTTTACGAATCAGTTGGTAAAATAGAAGGTGTAATAAATCTTTAATTTTTAAAGGGAAAAATCATGAATGATTATGCCTTAGTTATTGGAGCAGGTGCATTCGGGACGAGTATAGCATCAGTTCTTAGTGAAAACTTTCAAACAGTCATTACATTAGTAAGATCTCAAGATATTTATGACTCTATAAAAGAGGGTGAAAATAAAATATATTTACCTGGTCAAAGCCTACCTAAAAATATTATACCAGCTCTTAGTTGGGATGAAATATATGAAGTGGTTGGAAAATCAAAGATCGAACTTATTGTTAATGGTCTGCCAACAAGTGCCATTCATAGCTTTTATTCTAAAAATTTGAATGAAATTCTTTTTCTTCTTGAAAATAAGGTACCTTTTGTTTCTATTTCAAAAGGAATTGACCCAGATACTTTAGAGCTTTCTGATGATTTGTTTCAAGACTATTTCCCTCGACATCTAGATTATATTACTTATCTTTCAGGCCCATCTTTTGCTAAAGAAATCGTTGATAAGCAAGTAACAATAGTGTCACTGGCTGGGAAAAATAGAGACGTTTTATTAGATATTTGTAAAAAGATGGGAACTTCATATTTTAAGGCAATACCGACTTACGATATTAAAGGAGTTTTGCTCGGTGGTGCTTTAAAAAATATCTTGGCGATTGCTGGAGGTATATTAGAAGGACTTGGGTACAATCATAATACTCGTGCAGCCATGATTACTCGAGGAATTAATGAAATGTTACGTTTTGGTAAGATTTTTAATGGAAGACCTGAAACATTTTATAGTTTTTCTGGAATGGGAGACTTGATTTTAACGACTACATCTTCATTATCTCGAAATAAAAGTTTTGGAATAGAAGTAGCAAGAGGAGATATGACTCCGGAAGAAATTATCCGATCAAAAAGATCTGTCGTTGAAGGGTATAGAACGAGTAAAGCTGCTTATGACCTTGGACAGAAATATAAGATTAGGGCCCCATTATTTGACGGAATTTATAAAATACTTTATCAAAATGTTGAACCTAAAGATGTTTTGAAAGCACTTATGACTTTGCCTGTTAACGACGTTGACTAAAACTTAATATTTTCCCTATATCATTTGGTATGAAAATCCTGCTAGACTAATTCTAGGATGTTCACCAAGGGGATTTGTTATGCCTTTTCTTTTAATTAGTTTATTATTTTTATTTGTGAGTTGTGATGACTCTGTCGAAGATTGTTCAGCAGAACTTGTTGCAGCTAAATCCGAATTAGAGCAAGAGTTTCTTGGAATTAATTCAGTCAACCCAGACTTATCTTCATTATCTTCAAAGCTACAAAGTTATCTTGATACTTTTGAAGATAAAAAATGTAAAATTGATGGAGAAAAATTTTATGCTCACACTGAAGTAAAGTCTTTGCTTTCAGAAATCAACTCAGTTAAATCAAGTGTTCAAATTAAAGTTGTCTATGGAGATGATAATCGAGTTGATGTGGTTGATTATCCAGATAGCGAAATTCAATCTTTAGCAAGTTCTGTAGCAGCAATGGTTCCCGCAGAAAATATTGATAGTTCTGGAAATTTATCTGGAGATACTTTAGGTGATGCATACGGTCTTTGTGAAGATCAAAAGTTTAGAGATGAGAAAGTCTCAGCAGTTTGTACAGGTTTCTTGGTTGATGACGACTTACTGGTAACTGCTGGACACTGTGTTGGAGAAGTTGCTGTTTGTGGTACAGCAAAATGGGTTTTCGGTTTTCATAATCAAAAAACTCAAGTTGATCCTGCGGATGTTTATGAATGTAGTTCTGTTGTTTCACATTCTTATTCTGACTCAACTTGGCTAGACTATGCCGTAATTAAACTAGATAGAAAAGTATCTTCGAGACAGCCTCTTCGTTTTAGAAGAACAGGTGTTGTAAGTGCTGGAGAAGATCTCGTTATAATGGGACATCCAACAGGAATTTCTCTAAAAATTGCAGATGATGCAAGTGTCAGATCAGTTGAAACAGAATACTTTGTTGCGAATTTAGACTCCTTTGGAGGTAATTCTGGTTCACCAGTTTTTAATTTGAATTCGAAAGAAGTAGAAGGAATTCTTGTTAGAGGGGAGACTGATTATAAGACTGAAAATGGTTGTACTGTGGTTAATACATGTGAGCAAGATGGGTGTGACGGTGAAGATTCGACTTTAATGAGTGTTATAGGTGGACTTGATCAATTTAAGGCATTAGGGGCAGAAGTTGATTACAGTGAAGTTTATGATAATGATGCAGCTGATTTAACGGGATATTTTCCACTTTCTGTGAATCTTAAAAAAGGTTTTGATTTTAACCTTGCAGGTAAAAAATTCTTGGATGTATGTATTGCACATGTTTATGATAAAGATACAGGTGTGATGACAGATACAGCCGAGTTTAATTGCTCAGTTGAGAATTTTCAAAATATTTACGAAAAATATACAACTGCAGAGAATTTATAATAAGAAACGATCCTTGGCTTCTTTATGAAGCTTAGGATCTTTATATTTTTTATAAATGTTTTTTTATTTTATCTAAGCTAATCGTTTCTCCCAAAGATATTACTTCTCCATTAGCTTTTTGAATGAAATAAGCTGGGACTCCAAAAATTTTATGTCCCTGAAGAAAGTTTGTAATCGCTGGGTCACGATGGGTCCAATCTGCTTCCACAAGTTCTAATTGTTTTTCCCTTGCAAACGAACTAAAGTCATCTGTTTGCAAAACAAGTTTTTTATTTACCTTACAGGTTAAACACCATTTTGCTGTGAAATTGATAAAGCGTGGTTTTCCATTATTCGATTTCATCATTTCTGGATTCCATTTATTCCACTTATAATTTTTATTTACCGCTTGCCCAATAATCTCATACTTGACTGAGGATTTTTTCACGGATTGAACTAGTAGCAGCGCAATGAATATAATAAAAATGCTAGTGTAAATAAGTCTTTTAGAGATAAACTTTCTTAAGTAAAAGGTAAAAAAAGTAACAAGCAGTAAAAGATTTAAAGTAAAACCAGCTTCCTCATAAGGTATAAGTACAAAGTAGACGTCATAAAGCCAAATTATTGTTAGAATAAGACTCACACCTAAAAACTTTTTTAAGTGATCCATCCACATTCCTGGTTTAGGTAAAAAACGGATAAAAGCAGGAAAAAAACCAGTCATTAAAAATGGAAATGATAAACCTATCGCCACTGAAATAAAGATGAAGTAAATATTTATTATATTTGTTGTAAAGGCAAAAGTGAGTGCAGTTCCTAAGAAGGGAGCACTACATGGAGTAGATAAAATTGTAGCTAGGATACCATTTATAAAATCTGCACCAACACCTTTTTTTAAAGCAGCATTTCCTAATTTTTTACCACCTGGAGTTACAAATTCAAAAAGTCCAAGCATATTCAGGGCCATTATAAATAAAATAATAATCATAACCAGCACAAAGTTAGGAGATTGAAGTTGAAATCCCCATCCCACTTGGTCTCCTGATAATTTCATTAAGACAATAACTGTTGCTAAGACAAGAAATGAAAAAAGAACACCAAGAGTATAAAAAATATTATGTTTGAGGATTTGTTTCTTGGACTCATTACTATGAACAATCAAACCAAAAAGTTTTAGGGAAATAACAGGAAGTACACAAGGCATGAGATTAAGTATGAGTCCTCCAAGAAAAGCTAGAAGGATATAATAAAAAAATGATGCTTCATTTTTTTTAGTTGAAGGTGTTACTTTCGTCTTTTCTCCGAGTTTTTGATATTTTTTAAAGTTTTCAGTTAGTTCTGCATCCCCACTTAAGGTAAATTGCTTGAATTCAGTTGTTACGATCTTAGCTTCAGTATCATTTGGGTACTGAATCAGATATTTGGCCATAAGGGGAGATTTAAAAATTCCATCTTGGGGAAGAGGAATCTCCGGAGACTCATAAAGACCATCCCAATCTAAGTACATTCTACCGTATATAGTATTTGACTGGGTATCTAAATAAATTTCTTCATGCTTATAATCAAATAAAGGTCTTAAATAGGGAGTTATAATATTAACTTTTTTATTAATTTTGGAGAAATCTGCATTTTCTATTATATAGTGTAGTGCAAGTTGGTTTTCTTTGATTGAACTTTTAGTAAGGAAAATTTGAATTTTTTCTAAATTTCCATTTTTAGGGAGCTTATTATAGATATCTATCGTTTTCTTAGTATCTAGAAAGGCTCCTACATTTTTAAATTCTAAATTGTTATCAAGGTTTACCTCAACGGTTCTTGTTCCTGGAATACATATATCTTTACATACAAGCCATTCACCAGTGATCTTGAGAGATTTTGACTTAAGTTCATTTGGAAGTTTAAAAAACATGGCGTACTTGTCTGAATAACCATAAGCCCACATATTTCCTTGTTCTATATATCTTTTCGGGGCTGGCCATGGAAGATCTTCCAACTCAATATCTTGACCGTTTGAGCTAAATTTCATTTTCACTTCTAAGCCAGCATCTCCCGGATTTTTCCAGTAGGTGTGCCAATCTTTTGAATTATTAAGGGTAATAGCTAAAATGGATTCTCCTGAATTATTCTTAAAGCTTAGAGCCCCCATATCAACATATTGCTCCTGTGAGAAAGCAAAGATTGGGCTAAGGCTTAGTACGAGATAAAAAAACTTTAAGAACACATTTAACTCCTTGTACCCATTCGTATATACTATGGGGATGAATAATAAATATGACTTTCCACGGAGAATAGTTTGTCTCACAGAAGAGTCGGTAGAAACACTGTACTTACTTGGTCAACAACATCGAATTGTTGGTGTTTCAGCTTTTGTAAAAAGACCTCCTGAGGCCCAAAATTTACCAAAGGTTTCTTTTTTCACTAGTTCTCATTATAAAAAAATTGCTGATTTAAGGCCAGACCTGATTCTAGGTCATTCTGACATTCAAAAAGATATTGCCAGAGATTTAGTGGAGCAAGGCCATAATGTTTTTATAGCGAATCACCGTAGTATTGATGGAATTCTTCAATATATTCATATGCTTTCGAGGTTATGTGGAGTTGAACAAAAAGGCTGGGAACTCATAAAATGTATGGAAGCTAAGATCGGCTCGATACAAGAATTGACAAAAAATTTACAAGTAAAACCAAAGGTTTACTTCGAAGAATGGGATGATCCTAAAATTTCTGCTATAAAGTGGGTCAGTGAGGCCCTTGCAATATGTGGAGCTGATAATATATTTAGTGATAGAGCTTCTGGAGTTTTAGCAAAAGAGCGATTTGTTAATGATGAAGAAGTCATTGGGTTCTCTCCGGATATTATTTTTGCCTGCTGGTGTGGCAAGAAAGTTAAGATAAACTCGATTCTAAACCGCAAAGGATATGAATCAATTAACGCTGTAAAGAATGGACGGGTATATGAACTTGCACCTGAAATATTTTTACAACCTGGTCCGGCATTAATTCTTGATGGTTTAGATGTATTAATAAATTATATAGTAGGAGATAAAAAATGAAAATATTACTTATGGTTTTGTTCTTTATTCCAAGTATTACATTTGCTCAGTCTCGAGATGAAATGTTAAAAATGTTCAAAGAACAACGAAAACAGATGATTCAGCAAATGATGAAATTATTTCAAGACGATTTCTCTAGTGATTCTTTTATAGATGATGATTTTGATCCTTTTAGTGGCCTTGGACAGATGAATAGTTTTAATCAAGATGGAGAATCTATTGAAATAAAAGAAGAATATAAAAAAGATGGAACAATTGAGTACACAGTTATTCCTAAAGATAAAAATATGACAGTTGATATTCAAACAACAGATGACTCTATATCGATTAAAACTGAAACTAAGATTGAACAAGTCGATGAAGAAAATGGAAATCAAGTGAAGTCTTATTCATCAAAATCATTATCACGTATAATCAATGCTCCTGAAGGTTATAAAGTGAGAAAACCTGAAAACACATCTGATGGAGTAAAAATAACTCTGGTTCCTACGGGAAAGGTACAAAAAATTATTTCAAAACCAAAAGATCAACAGGATAAAAAACTGATTCCTATAGGCAAAAGAGCGGGGGAAGAGACGATCTAAGATCTTTTCCACTCCGGAATTTTCTCACATTCTTCTCGCATTTTTAGATATGCGACTAGTCTATGCATAATGATATAATCTTCATCAATATCGGGATCAAGTTCATGAAAGTAACATCCCTTGGAATTGTCTTCGTGGCGACAATCTTTAAATTGGCATTTATGAAAGAGTGGTTCTAGATCTGGAAAGAGACTAGGTAGCTCACTTTGTGATATATCACTTACAGCAAGTGTCCTTACCCCAGGGGAATCAATAATAAAGAAATCTTTGACAGGAATCATTTCGGCCCACGATGTTGTGTGTGCGCCTTTTAGTATTCCCTTGGCAAGTCTTGAACTTACCAGTTGTGTTTCACCTTCTGAAAGTTCAGTTATAAGTTTACTTTTGCCAACTCCAGACTGCCCGAGACAGATGGCCGTCTTACCAGATAAGAGTTCTCTTAATTCACGTACACTTTCATAGAATTCTGATGACTCTATATTAGATACTTCAAAAAAATTGACTCCAAGATGATTAAACTTTTTTATCTCCAGCTCAATATCAAATTGTCCTTTAAATTCATCCATCTTGGTAAAAACGACTATCGCCGGGATATTCCATTGTACAGAGCGAGTGATATAACGATCAATAAGGAAGGGCTTGTAATCAGGCTTGGAAACAGATGCGACAATAAGCAAGACATCTGTGTTCGCGGCAATAACTTTTTTCTTATTCGATCTAACGATTCTTCGAAAAATTTCATTTTGTCTTTCACAAAGTTCATTGATCTCATAGAGTTCACCGTGTTCTTGTTTTTTGATAATGACATTATCACCAACAACAGGATGCTCTTTTTTTAAAATCTCTCTAAGACTTACTGCTTTAACGATTTCTGTGGTATTTTCCATGAGACAATCAAATTCTCTTTTTGATGACCTAATAATTTTTGCCTTAAATGTCTTTGACATATTTCTCCTGTAATTTATACAAGATACCATAATTATTCAGAAAATTAAGTATTCTCAGTTGACAATTTTACTCTAATGACTTATTTTCTTAATCCACTTATCTAGTTAAACGTATCCGTAGCTCAGCTGGATAGAGCATCCGCCTTCTAAGCGGACGGTCGGAGGTTCGAATCCTCCCGGATACGCCATTTTTTATCTTATTAAAGTTCCTATATTTTCTCTACGTTTTACTTTATACTTATAGTAAAAGGATTTTATGAATAATCGAGGGTTTACATTAGTTGAGCTGATGATAGTTGTTGCTATTATAGGTATTCTTGCTGCAGTGGCCGTTCCTCGGTTTAGATCATATCAAGCTAAAGCTAAGGCGGCAGAAGCTAAAATTCACCTGGCCGCAGCATGGACAGCAGAACAAGCTTTTTATGGAGATTATGGAATTTACCACAACTGCCTACGTTATATGGGGTATAACCCTGCAAATGAAGAAGAGTCACGTCATTTTTCAATAGGTATTGCAGTAGATGCAAGTATTTCAGCTACATCCTATAGTGCTGCTGAAAACTCCGGACTTTCTTCGGCCTCTTGTGCTATTAATGAACCAGAGGCAAATGGATCTACTTGGTTTGCTGCCGGAAAACGGATCGGTGGTGCGGTGGTGACTACAGCTCCCATTGGTTCAAGTCTTGGAGATCAATCAGATACTTCTAATCAAACCTTTATTCTTTCTGCTGAAGGTATAATTGATCCTGACTATACTACTATCGGCAGTAGTGGTAACTCTGCTTATCAAGAAATCAATCAAGATAAAGTCTATAAAATTAATCGAAACGGGTTCTAACCGACTGACCTGACTGGGGAAACAAACTAACCATTCTTTTATAACCTTAAG
>CAYFHZ010000010.1:0-19357 GCA_964342535.1 uncultured Bacteriovoracaceae bacterium
ATCGATCATACTCTAGCAATGATGAGAGATAGTGTTTCAACACTTGTGAGGAGATCTTGGTGTGTTTCCCAAGATCCCAAACGTCTACAAGGTCATCTTGATATTTTTATCTATTATTATAATCAGTTCTATCTTGGGGGAATTTCCCCACCGTAGTCAGGCGGTTAGTAATCTTCTCGATATTCCGGCTCATTTTCTTCAGGATAATTATCATTATAATTGTCTCTTTCTTCTTGATATTCCGTGTCACCAGGGCCATCCATAGGGGGTTCTGGTCTTATAGGAGCGTCACCAACTTCATTATTATCTCTAAATTCGGGCTCCTCTTGGGCATAATCATCTGTTTCATCCATATCATAATCTCCGGAGAGCTTTCTAGATATTGACTCTTGAAATTCAGGGTCATTAATATCAAGCCTTTCAGCTTCTTGTTCAAGTCTCATTCTTCTTTGACTTTCTTGCATCCTTTGATTTGGGTTACGAGAAACTCTGCTTGGAGAGCTTGGACGTGTTGGTCTTCTATTATTCACTTGTGTTTTAGGTTTAACGTAAGCTTTAGGTGTTATTTTCTTTACAACTCTACGTTTAGTATTTTGAGCTGGTTTTCTAGCCGTTTGCCTGGATCTACGTGGGGTTTTAGTCGCTTCAGATGTACTGGTTATACCTTGTTCTTCTTCACTTTGATTAAATAAAACTCCACTTATGGCCATTACAAATACGAGACTCGCCGCAATAATATATTTTATTTTTGAGCTCTTTATATTATTATCTTCTTCGTCCTCAAATAATGGAGGAGCTTCAGGTTCTACTGTATGAGCTTCTGTTGGTGTATGTTTCTCTTTTTCAGATTTATTGTGTCCAATATAGGCCAGTTCTAGTATTGGATCTTCATTATTATATGTATTTAATATTTCATCTTTGGTTTTACTTACTAAGTCTAAGACATCAGGAGTTGGTAGAAATGGTAATTCTTCATTAGTCTTTTTTGCTCTTCTATCAAACTCGGGATGATCCCATAGTTTTATCCAACTTTCTCCTTTATCTATTGATAGTGGAGTTGAGTGCTCTATATGACCATTATTAAGTAGTTTTCTGGTTTCTTCGATATTGTATGGACCATTTTTTTGACCATTAATCATGACGAAAAGTTTTTGATTAGGGTCAATGGAAATTTGATTTTCTTTCTCAGATCTTCTTTGAAAAACTTTTATTGAATAGAACTCATACCATTTCTCATCTTCCATATTACATGCTTGTAAATGTTTAAATGACTCTGGGTCTAAATCAATTTGGGCATGTAGTTGTGTGGTTTCAAAAGGTCCAAAGAGATTATCTTGTCCGTTTTTAATCATCCAAAGATTTCTTAAAGGTATATTTTTAGCCTTTATTTGTTCTTTAGTTAGAGGTTTAAGTCCTGAAGAATTTTTTGAATTATCCATAATTTTCCTTTACACATCTAAGGCTTTTATCGGGGCAAAAAACCTCAACTTTAAATATTTATAACTGTGCAAATCTTGCCGTGTGTGTTATAAGTGGGACTTTAAAAAATTGATTAAAAAGGTTTGAAATGTCTTTAAGTTCCAAAAAAACAAATATAATTTCCAGATTTTCTAGGCATTCAGATTGGGAAGATCGTTATAAAGAATTAATCGTTTTAGGAAAGAATTTAGCTGAATTATCTCAAGACAAACAAATTGAAAAATTTGAAGTGAAAGGATGCCAGTCTAAAGTTTGGCTTGTTCCATCTTACAAAGAGGGTAAAGTCTTTTTTGAAGCATCTAGTGATGCCATTTTGGTAAAAGGAATAGTTGGACTTTTGGTGGAAGTATATTCTGGAGAGTCTCCATCAGATATATTGGCCGATAAGGATGATTTTTTAAAAGAGATTGGAATAACAGAGCATCTCTCTATGAATAGAACAAATGGACTTGCGGCCATGATTAAGCAAGTAAAAATGTATGCTTTTGCTTACAAGTCATTACAAGATAAAGGAATTAGTGATGCAAATTTCTAGACCAAGAAGAAATCGCAAGACTGCGGCACTTAGAAGTATGGTTCAAGAGAATCAACTTACAGTTGATGACCTCATCATGCCTTTATTTGTTATTGAAGGTGAAAATAAGAAAGTCGAAATAGCGTCAATGCCTGGCCAATATAGATTCAGTATAGACTTATTAGAGCAAAAAGTTCTCTCATTATTTGCTCTAGGAATAAAATGTATTTCATTATTTCCGGCAGTGGATGAAAGTTTAAAAACCAGTGATGCAAAGGAAGCCTATAACCCTGATGGTCTTAATCAAAGAGCTGTTCGTGCTATTAAACATGTTTGTCCCGATATGGTTGTTATGACTGATATCGCCTTAGACCCTTACTCCTCTGATGGACATGATGGGATTGTAAGCGAGACGGGTGAAATTTTAAATGACGAAACATTAGAAGTTTTAGTTAAAATGGCTTTAGTTCAAGCTCAAGCAGGTTCAGATATTTTGGGGCCTAGTGATATGATGGATGGAAGAGTTTTTGCTATTCGTGAAGCTCTAGAAGAGAATGGTTTGTCCAATACTAGTATCATGGCCTACTCTGCCAAGTATGCATCTAGTTTTTATGGCCCATTTAGAGACGCTCTGGATTCAGCTCCAAAAGCTGGAGATAAAAAAACCTATCAAATGGATTTTTTAAATTCCCGTGAAGCTCTACGTGAGCTTGAACATGATATTACTGAAGGCGCGGATTTTGTGATGGTTAAGCCAGGTTTAAGTTATCTTGATATTATTTATCAATTCAAACTACATTCAACATTACCAGTTGTGGCGTATAACGTTAGTGGAGAATATGCTATGGTTAAGGCAGCTGCGGAGAAGGGTTGGATTGATGGTGAGAAAATTATGTACGAAACTTTATGTTCTTTTAAGCGAGCTGGAGCAGATTTGATTCTAACTTATTTTGCAGAAGAGATGGCCACCCTCCTCAAGAAATAATACAATAATATAATGAATTTCGTTTTAATTAGGTTTTCAAGTCTTGGAGATGTTGTGTTGCAAACACCTTTTGCAGCTCTTTTAAAATTTCTCTACCCTGATGCTCATATTAGTTTTTTAACATCTGAACCGTTTAAATCTTTAGTCGAAAATCATCCTTATATAGATGAGGTAAGAACAATAAAGAGATTGAAGGGAGTGGCAGATCGTTCTCAGCTAAAACTGTTGGCAAGAGAAATTGATCAAAAGAAGAATACCGTTGTTTTTGATTTACATGGTACTTTACGAGCAAAACTTATACGTTTATATCTTAAAAAAACTCCTTGTATTCAAATACCTAAAAGATCAGTATTAAGAAAAATACTGATATGGACAAAGTTGGACTTTTTAAAAAGTTTACCATCACATCATGAGAGAGTGATTAGAGATCTTTCTTTTTTGTTTCCAAATGATTTTACAACTAAAGATATCGAAAGATTTAATCAAGAAAAAGTAATTAACAGTCAGTTGACTACTTTGTCTCAAAGCTTCTATAAACCAAAAGAAAAATTGCTAGATAAATATATTGTGATCTCGCCTGTAGCTTCATTTATCAATAAAAGGTGGCCAATAAAGCATGTCCAGGAATGGATTGAATTATTTTTAGAGGACGAAGAATTTAAGGAATTTCATCTTGTCTTGTTAGCTGGTCCAGCTGATGACTATTGTCAGGAAATTTGTATTCAAAATGAAAGATGGCATAATTTACAGGGAAAAACGAATTTAGGGGAAACTATTGATTGGATGAGTGGTGCCAGTTTGTGTGTCGCAAACGATACAGGAACAACACATATTGCTGAGGCTTTGGGAGTAACGGCCATCAGTTTATTTGGACCGACATCTGAAAGCTTTGGCTTTAGGACACATCTTGAAAAATCACATACAATTTCTGTGGATCTTCCATGTCGACCTTGTTCGGCCACGGGTTCTAAGCCTTGCACACAAAAGTCTCTTTTATGTATGGAAGGAATACTTCCTGGTGATGTAATGAAATACGTGAAGGAAGCACTTTAATGTATTTTATATATCGTCTGCTTCGACTTTTAATGTATCCCTTTTTAAATTTTATTATTCCTACTTTTTCAAAGTCTCTTAAGGAAAGGATCAATTTTGAGAATGTAGAAATCAAAAAAGATGATTTTGAATTTACTTTTGAAGTTTCCTCAGAAGGAGAGTTAGAGCAGGTAAAAGTTCCAATGCTTTATCTTTTAGATAAAGGAAAAAAAATAGAGTTATTGTACTGTTCTCCAAGTGTAAAATTAAAGTGCCAAGAGCTTGAGAATCAATATGAAAATTTATATGTCCGTCCATTAGCAATCATCAGTTTTTTTCCTTTCGGTAAAAATTATTATTCCAAGCTTCCACAAGGAAAAATATTTGTTATGTGCCGCTACGACTTCTTTCCTGAATTGATGCATTACAGTTATTCTCATCCTTCTGTTTTATTATCTGCATCTGCTCAAAACTATGGGAAGAAATCTTTTCTGATTAAAAAATATTTGAAATATTGTTATAGGCATTTTAATTATATAATTGCGGCCACTAAAAATGATCAGGATTTATTTAAGGAGATAAATCCTCAGTCAGAAATAATGACATTTGACTTTAGAAGTTTATCCATCAAAGAGCGCCAACTTAGGGCTTCAAGTACCATAGGCAAAAAATCTTCAGCTCTTTTAGAGAGTTTTATACCTTATATATCTTCTAATAAATCTATAATCTTTGGAAGTTTTTGGAATGATGAATATCCCTTATTATCTAAAGATTTAACATCACAATATATACCTGTTCTTGCTCCACATAAATTATCGTCAGAAGAAACAAATCAGCTTAAGGCCATCGCAAGGAACAATGGAGATTCACTATACTTAATAGAGGCTGATACGACTGCTCCTGAGATTGAAACGATGATTAAAGAATTTGAAAAAAGTCCTGGGGTTTGGGTTATTACGATTAAAGGTATTTTATGTGAATTATATACCTATTTTAACTATGCCTATGTTGGAGGAGGATTTGGAGTAAGTGTTCATAGCGTTCTTGAACCTTTTATGGCAAACTGTCATGTTTTTTTTGGACCTGTTCATCATAGAAGTTCTGAAAAGATTGCCATTGAGACAATCGATATTAACAGAGTTCACCCTTTGGGGAAAATGAGTGATTTTTATTCCTATCTAAATGAGTCAGGATTAAAGAGTTCTCTTGGAAGCCCTAGTCAAGTAGAGGAATTAAACATAAAATATAAGCAAATACTAAAATGGCTTGATTGGTAAACTATGCTGAATAAATCCTACTCTTCATGTATGATTGGAAAAAATTATCTGTCTTTAATTCATGGAATCTGTGAATTAAAAGATCAAAAAACCTGTTGTCTACTTGATGATAGATCATTGGTATATGCCGATCAGTGGATTCATAATATCGGCCATTTGGAAGTTCTTGCTCTTAAGATGGTTGGTAAAAAGTATGGAATTAGTCAGCTCGTTAACTTGGATGAGTACTTGACTTTGAAAAGTACAATTTTGCATATGAATCACAAAGTAATTGAATTTGGGGCTTCGCCTTATTTTAATATTAAAGAATTGGCGCGAAAAATTCCTGATGCTTTAGGAGAGTTTTTCAAAACAGAGTTAAGAACAATTAATCCCGAAGAATTCGATCGTATCTTTTTAAATATGCTTGAAACCTATAATGAGTCTCTATGGAAAGATAAAAACTTTAAATTATCTGCGGAGTATTTATCAAGTTTAAAAGAAAACGAAACTAAGAATGTTTATATTGAGTTTTTATCCTTTATCCGCTCACCTGAACATATAAGTAAACAACTTCATTATGTTTTACAAATGATGTTTCAAATTATTTTTTCAGCAGGACAAAACTCCTTAGAGTCGCAATACTTACTTTCTTCAATTATTGCTCCTCGATATGATTTAAATTATGAGAAGCTTGAAAGTGATTTAGCAATTGAATTTTACAACATGAATGGAATCATTCGAAAAACAGGGATCAAGGATTGGGGTATAAATGAAGAGGGTCTTCAATACCTTCTTCTTGATACTATTGATGGTGTAGTGAAAGTGAATTCAACTTACTTTTACGGACAAATGAATGAAGCATCTTATCCGTTTAATGGACATAAATTAGGGACGAGGTTTCTTTCAATACATCTAGAGTCACGATTAGAGCATAAGCTTTCTCATCATTTTGTAAATAAACGAATTGTTTTCTCCCATGATAAAAGAATGGGAAGTGATTTTCCTTTTTGGGAAGTGAGTATTAATAATGATGGTGCCCTAAATGCTGTGTTTGCTTTTGCTGATTATCAAGGTACTAAAGCAAGTTTTTATTATCATCAAGCTCTAGAAGATTTGTATCAGTCTTTAGAACTTATTTTCCCTGGATTAGACCGCTCAGACTGGTTTGCAACTACAAAGTTAACTGTAAGTTCTGATACTTGGCTTGAAATGGATTTAAACTTTAAGAAAAAATTCCACCCTGACAGTAAAGAGAAACTTGGCAAGCTTTATAGACAAATTGACGGTCGAGAAATTCAAAGATTTGTAAATTGTGGCCCTGAGCGATCAAAATCACTTGGTTTTTACGGACAGATAGTTGATATTTTTCATTTATCTTAGATAATAGTATTATGAAAGCTATGATGAGCTCTGAAGAGGGTCAAACTTTAGTTGAGTATGTTATTTTAATAGCAGTGGTTGCTGTTATTACCATTGGTATTTTTCAAAAGCTTAATGATTATTTAATCAATAACCCTGATAGTTTTCAAAACAAATACCTCGACTCATACCGGAGTATCCTTCAAGGAGATAATGGTCAGTTTAGTGGTCAATATAAGCATTATTATATACGTCGGTGATTTATTATTCTCTCATTTTGCATTAACTTAAGTTTTTGTACCTTGTACTCCTTACATTACTTCTTATAATTTTAATAGTTTACACATCTTATTCCTGTAAATTTATTGCTCAGGGGCTGTAAGTATTTCATACTCTTAAGAAAAAGAATGCGGCGCGTTACATCAGTGGATATGATACTTGTGATTTATTTTATTCGAGGAGAACGATATGAAAAACAGCACAAAACAGCTAATGCTTGCAGTTCTCATGACAGGAGTAAGCTTTTCCTCAGTCATGGCACAAACTGCAACTGTAAACAGTGATCCCATAAATATTAATGGGTATTTATCTGAAGAAGAAATGGTAACTGATGCAGAACTACAAAATGTAGAAAGTGAACTACAAAAGCAAAAGAACACTATTATCATCAATAAGCAAAAAAAGAGAAAGTACAACGAGCTTTCTCGTTCTACTGAAAAGCTTGCAGATGTAACAGAAGATATGATTGTTGAGAGAAAAGAATCTCAAGAAACAATAGATCGCTTTAATAAAAAAATTGATTGCTTGATGGCAGAAGGTCCAAAACCTGGTTGTGAAGAATTTGTTAAAGGTCAAGATGCGGTTGTGGTTTCACAAGCAGCACCTCAGCAGGTTGAAGTGGTAGAAGCTGAAGTTAAAAAGCCTGAAGCTAGTGAAGAAGTTTTTGGATCAACTATTAAAGTGTTACCTTATACTGGGATGACAACTTTTTTAACTGATAATGAAAGCCTTGATGCAGGACTAGTTGCTGGTTTTAAATTAGAAACTAATGTTAATACAAAATTTAGTGTAGGGGTAGGTTTTAACTATACAACTTTATCTACCCAAGATTATGGAAGTAATCAATATATTCAAAATGGATATTATAGCTGGTATAGTCAAGTCTATAACGGAAGACAAATTGATTACTCAGGAATGAATTTTGATATTTACTCTAAGTACTTTTTTGTTAAGAATAATAGATTCAGACCTTATATTGGTGCTGGTCTTGGCTATAACAGAAATACTCTAGAGTATGCAGATAATAATAACTCTGGTTCAAACTATAATGGTTATAACTATAACTATGGTTTTGGTAATGAAGAAGTAAATACGAGTAATGTAAACTTAGAGCTTATGCTTGGTTCGGAAATAAAATTTACAGAAAGTATTGGCGTGAATGTAGAGTTTAGTTATCTTAGAAATTTAGGAGGAAATGTTTCTTCTAATAATAGAAGTAACTACTACTCATCTTTCTACTATCCTGACCAGGATCGGTTAGAAGATTTATCTAATGAGATAAATGACGCAAATATTATGAGTATCTTCCTCGGGATGTTAATAGAGTTTTAAGCTGGACGCTATTAGCAGACTATTTAAATCGAATAAAATGACCCTTCTTCACGGAAGGGTTTTTTTATTTTTTGCAATTGTGGCGATTCCTAAATAAATAGATTATTATAAACTTGAGCGTTTTAGAAAATGGAGTTTTTATGCAAGACGTATATCTCGTTATGGGACAAAGAACACCTCAGGCCAAAGCCGGGACTATCCTTAAGGATGTGGCCGCACCTTATTTAGGTCATTATCTTATACGAGATATGATGGATAAAACCACCATTTCCCCTGATGCTGTTGATGAAGTTATAATTGGTAATACTGGGAACCCTGCAAAATTTCCAAATATTGGAAGAGTCATTGCTCTTGAGGCAGGACTTGATAAAAAAACCAGTGGTTATTCAGTTCATCGAAATTGTGCCTCTGGAATGGAAGCATTGTCCCAGGCTTATTTAAAAATAGCGGCAGGAAGATCTGATATTATTTTTGCTGGTGGCGTAGAAAGTATGTCACAAATGCCATTACTTTTTAATGAAGATATGACTGAGCTATTTGTTGAACTTATGAAGGCCAAGAATCCTGCAGATAAATTAAAGGCTTTATCAACATTTAGATTTCCTCATTTAAGTCCTGTGATTGCCATTGAGCAGGGATTAACTGATCCTTTTTGTGGCCTTAATATGGGGCAAACGGCTGAAAAGCTTGCTAGAGAGTTTGGGCTTACCAGACTGATGCAAGATGAATTTGCGAATGAGTCTCATCATAAAGCTTTAAAAGCTCAGGAGGAGGGAAAATTTGATGATGAAATCCTTTCTATTATTGCAGGTGAAAAATTAAATCAATTGGTTTCTCAAGATAATGGCCCTAGAGCTGGATCTAGTATTGAGAAATTAGCAAAACTAAAACCCTTTTTCGAAAGAAATACTGGAACTGTTACAGTTGGTAATGCCTGTCCAATTACTGACGGAGGCTCAATGTGGCTGCTATGTTCCGAAGAAGCTGTAAAAAAGTATAATCTCGAGCCAATGGCAAAAATGATCGACTTTCACTTTCATGGACTAGAACCAGATAGAATGGGACTGGGTCCTGTACTAGCGATGGATGGTGTTTTTAAAAGAACAAATTTATCACTTAAAGATATGGATTTGATTGAGATTAATGAAGCTTTTGCAGCACAAGTGATGGCCTGTTTAGAAGTTATGAAATCAAAAGAGTACTCACAAAGATGGGGAGTTGATGTACTAGGAGAAGTAGATCCTGCAAAATTAAATGTCAATGGAGGAGCAATTGCTCTTGGACATCCTGTTGGTTCAACAGGCTCAAGGTTAGTGATAACTTTGGCCCATGAATTAGTTAAAAGAAAAGCCCGCTACGGTGTGGCCTCTCTGTGTATTGGAGGTGGTCAAGGTGGTGCTGTCATTATAGAAAATCTTAAAAGATAGGAATGTAAAATGAGTTTTGAAAAAATCACATGGGAAAATAAAGAGGATATTTTTTATCTTGGTTTTGGTTTTAATGAAGAAAAATCACTCACCGTTATTTCAGAACAAACGTTGCTAGAAATGGACAGTGCTCTTGATGAAGTCGTTAAGAATAAATCTGCGAAAGGGCTTGTTTTATTTTCACATAAGAAAAATTGTTTTTTAGCAGGTATGGATATTAGTGTTATTCAATCTTTAAACTCTGAGTTAGAAGCTGCTGAAGGTTGTGAAAAAGGGCAAGCCGTTTTTAATAAAATTGAAGATTTAAAAATTCCAACCTTAGCATTAATTGACGGTGTTTGCTTAGGGGGAGGTCTTGAGATGGCCTTAAGTTGTAATCAGATTATCTGCTCTAATAATCCTAAAACTTCTCTTGGTCTTCCAGAGGTGATGCTTGGAGTTCTTCCTGGTTTTGGTGGAACCTATAGATTGCCTAAAAAAATTGGATTAACTGGTGCTTTGGATTTACTTTTGACAGGTAAACAAGTTAAGGCAAAAAAAGCCAAAAAAATTGGATTGGTTTCACACATTATGCCAGCAGAACGTTTATTAGAAAAAGCTTCAGAATATATAAATAAAAAACCTGAGAGTAAATCCTCTTTACAAGATACCTTCACTCAGAAAGCTTCTGATAACTTTCTTGCAAGAGGCATTATTTTTCGTAAAGCGAGACAGACCGTTCTTGAACAAACGAAAGGACTTTATCCAGCACCTTTAAAAATTCTTGATCATTTAGAGAATAGCTATGGTAAAAGAAGAAGCTCTTATCTTGCTTCTGAAGCAAGGGCCTTTGGGGAATTAAGTCAGACTTTTCAATCCAAGTCTTTACAGCATGTTTTCTTTTTACATGATCAAGCTAAAAAGATTGATAATAAAGATAATGTAAAAACAGTAAAGCAAGGTGCTGTCTTAGGTGGTGGTACTATGGGTGGAGGCATTGCTTGGCTTATGGCCGATAATGGACAGGCACCTATACTTAAAGATATTGGTGTTGAAGGACTCGAACTTGGTCTTAAGCAATCGTCCTCTGTATTTACGAAGGCCTTAAAACGAAAAAAAATTACTCAAGACGATTTTGAAAGAAAACAAAGATCCATAAAACCTACACTTTCTTATGATGGATTTGCAAAAGTAGATCTGGTCATTGAGGCAGTTGTAGAAAATATGAAAATTAAAAAGGCCGTATTTTCAGATGTCGAAAATCATGTATCTCAAGATTGTATACTCACTAGTAATACTTCTTCATTAAGTATTAATGAAATGGCAAAGTCATTAAAAGACTCTTCACGTTTTGCAGGTCTTCATTTTTTTAATCCTGTTAATAAAATGCCACTTGTTGAAATTATTCGTCATGAAGGCGTTAGTGAACAAACGATTCAAACTCTTTATAAATGGGCCCTTGATGTTAAAAAGACTCCAGTTGTTGTTAATGATTGCCCAGGTTTTCTCGTAAATAGGATATTAGCACCTTTTTTAAATGAAGCGGCTTATCTTTTAAATGAAGGTGTCAGTATTGAGTCTATTGATAAAGCTGTTTTAAATTTTGGTATGCCAATGGGAGCATGCCGTTTAATGGATGAAGTTGGTCTTGATGTCTGTTCTCATGTAGGAGAAATAATGGAGGCCGGACTGGGAGCAAGAGCGAAGGCAAATCCTCTTTCTCATCAAGCAGTTGAAGCAGGTCTTCTTGGGCGAAAAAATTCTCAAGGATTCTATCTTTATGATGAAAAAGGTAAACATACAGAGATAAATCCTGAGATGGAGAAACTACTTCCTAGCAAAAAGGTCGAAATGGATGAAACAAATATTCAAATGCGCCTTATCTTACCGATGATTAATGAAGCCAGTAGTATTTTAAAAGAAAAGATTGTAGATGATGCTGGTAGTGTAGACTTAGGTCTTATTTTTGGAATAGGCTTTCCTCCTTTCAGAGGTGGACTTCTAAAATATGCTGATCAACAAGGTGTTGAACGGATTCTCACTGCTATTGAAAAATTTGCAAATGAAGTTGATAGTGATAGATACGCACCAAGTTCTTACCTTAAACAATTAGTAGCTGATAATAAAACTTTCTATTAATGCAGTTTAGAATCTTCCTCTATTTTTTTAAATATATTTTTGGATCTAAAACCAGACAAAAATTAATATTTTTAGCGGTATTCGGACTGCTTATAAGTTCTTTTTCTCTAACAGTGTTACAAGGAGTAATGGGAGGACTGCAAAACGGACTTGTACAAAGATCTAAAAAAGTTTTGGGTGAAGCAGTTATTAATGTTGATCGTTTAGAGGATAATGAGATTAAGAGTATTGTCGAGGGTCTCAATCACTACCAAGTTCCTTTTGTTTCTGAGCTTGAGTTAGAGCTTATGATTCAAAACGAAAAATACATCTACCCAACGATCGTACATGGTTTTGATTATAAAGCTTATGTTCCAGAATTTTTAAGACTTAGAGATAAAACTCATTTTGTACTCGGAAGTGAATTAGGTCGTAAACTCCGAGGTTTTTTTGGATCAGAACTTATTTTGACTTCACCTGCTCATGTGGATTTTGTTATTCAAGAGATTCCAAGACAATCTGTATCCGCTATTTCTGATTTTTATAGTAGTGAGCTTCCAGAGATAGATTCGATTCATAGCTGGATAAGACTTAGTTTTTTGCAAAATCTTATTAGAAAAAGAAAAATTAATAAAATTCGTATTTATGACAAACTCAATGAAGTTAAAGAATTTTTAAATTCTGTTCAAAAATCAAATTTATTGTCCACTTGGAATGATGAACATGCGACACTTGTTTGGGCATTAAATCTTGAAACAAATGTGATGCTTTTTCTTTTTGTTGGAATGAGTTTTCTTATTGGAATCTGTATTACTTCAGGCTTTTTAATCTTTTTTAATAAAGTAAAAATTGATCTTACTAGTTTTTGGATCTTGGGTTTATCTAAGAAAAAAGTATTAAAGCTTATCTATCATTTTGGTCATTTAATTAGTTTTCTATTTTGTTTACTGGGCGTTATAAGTGGTGTTTTATTTTTATGGCTTATTAAGCATAATAATATTGTTATCATGCCAGATGAGTTTATAGAAAGAAATCTACCCGTTCACTTTAGTGTTACTCAAATACTATTAAGTTTCTTTGTTCCTTATATATTTGCACTTATCTTTACTCACTTTACCTTTAATACATTTAAGAGAGAAAATCAGTCTTTTATTTCAATCATGAAAAAGATTATTAGTTGAGTGTATTCGTTTTGGAATTTAATTTATATTTTTTCTAAAGAGTGAGGCAATATTTTCCGTAAAAGCTTTGTATCAGTTTCACGGGGAGAAACTCTTAATGGAAAATATCAATTTAAAATCATCTTTTTCACTACCTTTAGTTGAATTAGTTAAAGGTCAGTGGAATCAAAAATATCATTTTCATACTCATTTACCATTTTACTTTAAACTCGATGATCAGTTTAAATTTATACAAAAAATTCAAGGTGAGTTAAAACAAAATGATGTTTTAAAAAACCACCTATCTCATCAAATGTCTTCTATTCAAGAACTTAAAAAGGTCAAAATTTGGTTAAAGACAGATGATAATATCTTAAATATGTCTTTGTTTGATATTTATCAGGGGATGGTCAAGCATCTAAGAGACGGAAGTTTTGAAGAACAACTTTATAATTGCAATGATATATCATTTATAGGACCTCTAGGGCCTTTTACACCGATGTCATTAGTTGAAGTTGTTAACGATGATCTTTTAGAAAAATTTGTTTTTCTTGAAGTTTTACAAAATCGTTTACCACTGAGACGTTTTAGATTACATACAGATGGCAAAGTGAAGCTCAAATGTGCTGCTGATCTCGAGATGTCGGCGATTGTAAACCTCAAGCAGATCACCAATTCAGGTCTTATATTTTCAACAAAGCAAGACCTTTTACTTCAATATTTAGAACAAGGTGAGATTGTTAAATTTTTTATTGATACCCGTAATATTCATAAGATAAATATAAATGGTTTTCATGCTTCAAAAAAAATAGATGAATTCTTTTATACTGAGGATGAATTAAGATATTTTTATATTGAATCAAAAAGAATTATCAAAACTTTAAGTTATAAATCAAGTTTTAACAATGAAATATACCTTTATTGCCGGTATCATGACATGTTAGAAAGTGATGTCCCAAGAGTTTTTGAGCAATTTGTCAGTCATAGTAGTCAAGAATTACTAACTTTTTTTGAAAAATAATCAATATCGTACGCGGCTGAATTATCTAGTCCTTCTCTGCGTTTATCATATCTTTCTGTAGTCGTAATTTTCGAATGACCTGCAAAGATGGCCACATCTCTTATGGGGGTTTTTTGGGTATCGAGTAAGTGAGAAATCGCTGTGGCCCGACAACTATGGGGACTTACTTTTTTATTTATACCACATACCTTGGCATATTTTTCAATGATTCGGTAAACACTAGAGCCATTTAAAGGTTTTGTATTTTTTGCTTTTGATTTGTTTTGTATTAAAAAATCATCGGCATCTAGGTTTATACTTAAATGGGTAAGTGTTTGTAGGTATTTTTGAATTTCATTTATTACATCTGGACTTAAAGGAAGATGTCTGAGTTTTCTTCCTTTTCCATGTATTTTTAATACGTAATGTCCTCTTTCCTGATAGATATCTTTAAGCTTAATTTGAACCAGTTCTGAGCGTCTAAGTCCCAAGGAGAAGAGAAGATACATAACAAGTCTATGCATGGCCCCAGTTTGGGTTGAGTCATCTGGAGAATTTATCATAGCAACAACTTCATAGTCCTCAAATGCGATGGTTGGTGCTTCAGTTTCAACCTTAGGAAGCTTCACTACATCTAAAGGATTGTGGTCAATAAGTTTTTGTGCCATTGCCCATTTAATAAAAGACCTAATGGCCACAAGTTTTCTGTTAATACTGGCACTTGCATATTCTTTTTCGATGAGATCATCTCGGTAAACCTGAAAATGAAAGCCTTTAATTTGTGAGGGGTGAGTTATACTAACTCCACCACTAGCAAGAAAATCAAAAAAGAGCATCAGATCAGTTATATATGCTTTTTGGGTTTGCTCAGATATAAATTGGCCTAAGAAATCATGTATAAAGTCAGAGATGCCAAATTTTTCTAATGAGGCTTTTTCAAATTTTGCTTGTAGTTCAGGGTTAATTTCTTTTTTTGCTGAAATTGACAAGTTTTGTTGCACATTTATGATGTCTTTTTTTGTCATATATTTATTATACAAAATAACGAAAAAAAAGCTTTAAGAAACTTACTTCCCATTCCATAAATTCAAGAACTTAGCTTGATGAAGAAATTTCTTAAAAATTAAGCTTAAAATCATTATATGTCCCTTAAAATATTCTCATAATCTTGCCGATACATAATGGGGAGAATATTTGGGATGTTTGTTTTAGGATTAATATTATTATTACTGAGTTCTTGTGCGCCTAAGCCAGGTGTTCGTACCTCTGTATCTATTAGTCTGCCAACATCCAATAAAAGTGTAAGGTCTATAAAAAGAGGCCTCGCTCCAAAAAATACTCCAGGTTATACCATTAATGATCTTACTTCACTTGATGATATTGATTGTTATGTGGTGCTTTTACAATTCGATGGAAGTGCTACTTCTGGTAATTGTATTGGAGATACTCTTGAAGAAGAAATTAGAATTGTTTCAGATACAGTTAGAGAGGGTGGGGAACTGACTATTTTTGATGTTCCTACAGAAAGAGATATTAATTTTAAAGTGATGGGATTTTCATATTCAGGAGGAATTTGTCCTGACTATAGAACTCTAAGTCAGACTCAAATTGAGTCTATGAGTAGACCAATGATTGTTGGAAGTACAATTCAATCACTTAAACCTGTTGAAGAAAATATTGTAAGTGTAGATATATCAATGTCCACTTCTCAAGCTATTAATGGCTGTAGTAGCGGTCCTTTTGCATGGGCAGCTGGGGGAGTGTTTGGTGCAGCTAAATTTGGGCAAGCACGATTTGGGCCATAGGATAAAATATGAATGATTTAAATGAAAAAATTCAAAATCTAGAAAAAAAGATTGAGTCGATGATTGAAAAAGATCGCTCATTTAAGGAGAGACTGAATAAACTTTTAAAATATTCTTTTAGCTGTTTTTTTATATTTGGGTCTCTTTTCGCATTTGCTCAAATTGCAAGTCTTCATATTTTTACTGATGGTGAGATTATATCCGCTCAAAAGATTAATGAGAATTTTGCATATTTGGAGAGTAAGATTGCAACAGCTAGTGGTGTGGGAGTTGACTCTTTAGAAGTCAATTCTTTTTTAGAGTATAATATTTCAGATAATGATAATAATAAAGTTTTTGTTGTAAATAATGAGGTTTTAAGATTATATTTACCAGATTTAAGTACAGTAACTTCTGGTATGAGTTTTAAGGTTAGCTTGAATGGAAAAAGGGCGGATTTACAGTTAATTCCTTCAAGTGGAGATGGAATTGAAATGATGTACGATCCAAACGATATTATGGATTTTTATATTATGTCTGGAAATACTGGTTATATTGAGTTTATTGCTGCAGGTGATAAATGGATTTACCCAGTTAAATCAAGTTCATTAAGTTATACTTACTATCAGTTAGCAAATATCGCAGATACAGGATGTACTGGTAAATTGTCTGGTGCCAGTAATTGTTATAATGATGCAGTTGCTCAAGCTTCAGGTTATGCTTTTATAAAGAATAGAATTTTTTCTTGGGATGGAACTAATTGGTACACTAATGGATCGACACCATATTTATTAAATGATCCCAATCAATATTTACAAGAAGAATATGGTGAATATTATTTGCATTATGCGACTATACACAATTCTTCAGGAACTATAATTACTGCTAATTCTTCATCTTATAGTTTAAGTAGTATTTTTAGTGGTTTCACTAACTATCTTACCCATAATACTACAGATAATGACTATATAAATCCTCTTATTGATGCTTATGGATACAGTACATCTGGAAGTTATTGGCATGGAAGTCATTGCAAATCATTATTTGGAGATAAATGGAGAATGATTACCGAATCCGAAGCTATAACTCATAGTACTGTTTCCCTTACAGGAGTAACGCATTGGACGTCCAGTACTGGTGCAAGTCCAAATTCATTCTTAGCGATGGATACTGATGCTGGTGGTACAGAAATTACAGATACATCTACGACATATTATAACTTTGTCTGTGTTTACCAGCCTATTTAAGCTTAAAATCAGCAAGACCAGCAAATGCATTATTTTTGATTTGAGCAGCTGGTTTTTGCTTCGCTGGTTTTTTAGCACCTTGTCCACTATGTTTTGCATAGTTCACATCTGAATCTGATTTACAACTAAGCCCGATTCTTTTTCGATCTAGATCAACTTCTACTACTCGTACTTTGACCTCTTCACCAACTTTAAGCATATCAAGAGGGTTTTCTACAAAAGTATTTGAGATTTGAGATATATGAAGTAGTCCTGACTCTTTAACTCCAAGATCAACGAAGGCACCAAAATTGGTGATATTATTTACGATTCCAGTATACCATTCACCTAGTTTGAGATCTTCCATTTTTCTTACGTCTTTTCTAAATTCAATAGACTTAAACTCTGATCTTGGATCTTGTTTAGGGGCCTTAAGTGATTTAACAATATCTTCAAAAGTAAGAGCACCGATATCATTTTTAAGTTTTGTATCTTTTTCAAGTTTAGTGATCATATCCTCATCGTGAGTGAGATCTTTTAATTTGATTCCTTGGGCCTTACACCAGTCTTCTAAAATATTGTATCTTTCCGGGTGAATAAATGTACCATCAAGAGGGTTTTCTCCGTTATATATTCTTAAGAATCCAGCAGATTGCTCAAAAACTTTTTGAGAAAATCGTGTCACTTTTAAAAGTTCTTCTCTATTGGTAAATTTTCCATTTTTCTCTCTATGTTTTACAATATTATCAGCAACTGTAGGGCCTATACCAGAGATATAAGATAATAGTGGTGCAGAAGCAGTATTAAGATCTACTCCAACATAGTTAACACATCCTTCAACAACTCCAGTTAGTGATTTTTTTAATTTTACTTGGTTCACATCATGTTGGTATTGGCCAACACCAATACTTTTAGGATCTATTTTTACTAGTTCTGCTAGTGGATCTTGAAATCTTCTTGCGATAGATATGGCCCCTCTAACAGTAACATCTTTATCTGGAAATTCTTTTCTTGCGGTTTCACTTGCAGAGTAAATAGAAGCTCCTGCTTCATTAATCATAGTGGCCTTAACCGTTCCGTCTTGAACCTTTTTGAGATGGTCTTCTACAAACTCCAACGTCTCACGGCCATTAGTACCATTTCCAATAGCAATATATTTGATATTAAATGCTTCTACTAATTTTTCAAGTACAAGTTTTGATCCATTTACATCAAATTTTGGTGCGAATGGATAAACAACATGATCTCCAACAAATTTTCCAGTCTGATCAATAACGACAACTTTACACCCTGTTCTCACTCCTGGATCGATACCAAGAACCGCCTTAGAACCAAGATAAGGTTGTAAGAGTAGGTTTTTTAAGTTAACACCAAAAACATCGATGGCCGCTTGGTCAGAGCCTTGTTTAAGTTCTGTTTTTACTTCTAAATCTAAGCTACTAGATAAATTTGAATCAAAGGCTTTTTGCGCTAGCTTTTTAAGTAAGGCATAGTTTCCAAGTTCACTGGCCTTTGGAAATTGATTGACTTCAATAATTTCATATCCTCTTTCACTTTCAATTTTAATTTCAATTTTTAAAACTTTAAGATTCATACCTCTTCTCATGGCCATAAAACGATGGGAGTTTTTAGGGTCTTGAAGGGCCGAAATATTTTCTTCAAATTCAAAGAAATCTTTAAATTTTTCATAATCTTTAACATCTTTAGCATCTTTTCTCATAGATGAGATGATTTTTGCACTTCTCCAAAACTCAGCACGAAGCTCTTCTTTGGTTTCCGGATGATGAGTGAAATTCTCAACAATAATATCGCAAGCACCATTTAAGGCTTCTTCTAAGTCTTTGACATCAACTTCTGGATTTTCAACAAAGTCTTTTTGAAGTTTTGTAATTTCTTTATCAAATGAATTTTTTGAAGTCATAAGTAGATCAGCAAGTGGTTCTAAACCTTTTTCTCTTGCGATCATGGCCTTAGTTTTTCTTTTTGACTTATAAGGAGCGTAAAGGTCCTCAAGTTGGTTTAAGGTACTCGCAGCTTTGATCTTTTTTTCAAGCTCTGGAGTCATCTTTTCCATTTTAGTAATGGTTTCTAAAATAAATGCTCTTCGTTTTTCTAATTCTAGGTATTCTTCGTAAAACTCTTGAACTTGCCTAATTTGAACTTCGTCTAAGTTTCCTGTCACTTCTTTTCTATATCTGGCAACAAATGGAATGGTACATTCTTCTAAAATGAGTAGATTCGCAGTTGATATAACTTGATTTATATTAATACCTGTTTTGATGCTTGTGTAAGCAATTGCATTATTATCAAGTGTTTTGGCCATAGACAATTTCCCTTTGTTTATATAAAAATTCGAACGTAAACGATAAAATACTTACACGGGTCTTGCAACGAAATTTAGTAAGATCTTAAGTTTTATTTTGA
>CAYFHZ010000011.1:0-19260 GCA_964342535.1 uncultured Bacteriovoracaceae bacterium
AAATGGCAGCAAGAGTGATAATGATAGTCGCTTCTATAATGAGGTCAATTTTAATCATATCTCAAGATAACACAAAATAAATATTATGGAATCTCTATATCGTTTTCTGCTGTATCTTATTGAAAAAACAATAATAATGTTTTGTTTTATAAGTCTTATTATTAAGAATCAAAAGAGTAATCCGATAAGTCCATAACTGAAGGAGAACGCTGATGTACTACGCTAAAGGTATGAGAGATTTTTTACAAACAACTCAGTTAAATATGGAATTTTTTGACGAATTAGATGATTTTCAATTACATTTTTTAGAAATGTGCTTCAAGCAAGCTCTAGATGATAAAATGGGACTTATGACAGAAGTAGAACAATACAATTATCATCTATTTGAAGAATTTAAATTAAAAAAATTAGAAGATTTTTATACAGTTGACTCTGATTATTTTAAAAAAGCATCATGAGCTAATTTCTTTTGTAAAAGGTACCTCTAATTGTTGGGAAAAAAAGTTCATTTTATCTCCGACACCAATAAGCTGACCTTTATTCATTTTTATCCACACATTTTCACCTTGAAGCTTTTCACTTGCTATGATGAGGTGATTAACTTTTTGATTTTGTTCAACTCCATTTTCACATGAATGTGAAAAGTACGGGCAAGTTTCTCTTTCAGGGCAATGGTTTTTATAGGTACTATAATGAAGATTTTGTCCCCCTTGAAAGGCAATCATAGATGAACCATTTGTTAAAAGAAAAGTTAGATGGTTTTCTTGAGGTTGAGAATCTTCTCCTCCGTAAAGAGGACCTGTATATTGCGTGATCAATTGGCACCATTTCTCAATTGTTATTTTTAGCTTTAAGGGACAAGATTTTTCCAGATCGGAGATATGATTTTCTTTTAAAACAGAAAGTAATAAGTAGAAGATAACTTCACTATCAGTTGTTCCAAGAATATACTTTAGATATTCAGGGTGAATATGAGATTTAAGTTTCTCTAAGTGTAGATGATAATTTTTGAGATTACCGTTATGTGCAAATACCCAACTTCCAAATTGAAAAGGGTGAGAATTTAAAATATTTATTTGTCCTTGTGTGGCTTTTCTTAAATGTGCAATCACTGTATGGGAAGTAACTACTCCACTAATACGATGAAAAATATGGTCATCAAAAGCTCTTTCAGAAGATTTAATAATATGTGGAATATTGTTTAAATAGTAGGCCACACCCCAGCCATCAGGGTGCCTGAGACTCTGAGTTCCAAGAGCATTTTCAGCATGAACTAAACTTGAGTGTATTTGACTGGTAATAACAGATCGAAATCCAAATAGACGACACATACAAGCATTGTATAAAACTCTTAGTGTACTTTCAATATGGTCTATTATTCCAGTGGCTTATGCTTTATAATATGTATAATGAAAAATAAAAAATTAATAATTTCTACAGTAATTGGAATTACGGCATTAGCTGTAATTTCTTTTTATCAATTTTTTCAATCTAATAGTTCTGATAAATTAGTTTTATCTATAAATAATTCAATACAAACTTTTGATCCTGCAATTGTGTTTAATGATGATGCAATGTTAGTGATGGGACAATCTCTTGAGTCGTTATATCAATATCACTACTTAAAAAGACCATATGAGGTTATTCCGGCCTTGGCAAAAGCACTCCCTGAAATATCTGCAAATGGTAAGGTTTATACTTTTAAGATAAAAAAAGGAATAAAGTACCATGATCGCCATCATATATTACCTCTTAATAGAGATGTAAAGGCCATTGATTTTGTTTGGGCCATTAAACGACTTGCTTATGCCCCTTTAAAAAGTAATGGAAAATGGCTTTTTAGTGGAAGAATTAAAGGATTTAATAAATTTGGAAGCAAAGTAGGGGATAGCATAGAAGCTTTTTATAAAAATGATATTGAAGGTGTAAAGGCCATAGATGATTATACTCTAGAAATAAGTTTACATAAGCCCGAACCAAATTTTTTGTATTTTTTAACAATGCACTTTACTTCTCCCGTGCCAGTAGAAGCTATTAAATATTATAAAAATGATTTCTCTAAAGAACTCTTTGGTACAGGTCCATATCAATATATAAATTTCAAAGATAATACTTACTATTTTGAGAGATTTACAAATTTTCGTGAGGAATTTTATCCAAGTGCAGGTGACAGATATGCAAATACAGAAATGCTTCTTTCATCATCAAAAAAGAAGCTACCCTTATTAGGGAAAGTTGAATTTAAGGTCATTAAAGAAGAAGCGAGTAGGTGGAGTTCTTTTTTAAATCATGAAATTGATATACTAGATGTTCCAAAGCAAATTGCTTTTCAATTAAGTAACCCAAAGTCTGAAATGAATGAAACTTTTGAAGATAAGGGAATAATTATCAAACATTTTTCTAGACAAACAACCAGATGGTTGGGTCTTAATATGAATGACCCCGTTGTTGGGGCTAACTTAAATTTAAGAAAGGCCATTGCTCACGGAATCGATTTTGACCAGTATATTAAAGTATTATCAAATAATACTAATCTTCGATCTAATTCAATCATTAATCCGTCCCTTGATGGCTATAAGCCAGAACATAAACTTCCTTATCAGTACGATTTAGAGAAAGCGAAGACCTACTTTAAACAATCAGGTTACAAACCTGGAGAACTAGAATTAACTTATTCGACCCGTGGGACAGATGATATTCATCTGGTTGAAGCTAATTTTATTAAAGGTCAATTAGCAAAAATTGGAATTAATCTTAAAATCAATATAATTAGTTTTTCTGAATTTCTAAAATTAGGAAGGGCCAATAAATTACAGATCTGGACCGATAATTGGATTTACGATTACCCAGATACTGAAAATATTTTACAACTCTTAGTTAGTAAAAATTCACCAGGTATCAATAAAAGTGGTTATGCAAATAAAAGTGTGGATGGACTTTATGCTGAATTGTCGACATCTTTAGATCCACAAAAGAGAAAGCAAATCACTTATGAAATAGAATCTCTAGTAGAAAAAGATTTACCGTGGATTTTATTGATGTACGAAAGTAGTTATATTGTTCAGCAATCAAATCTTCAAAATTTTAGGAAATCATATTTTATAAGAAATTTTGCTAAATATCTTGATAAACATTTATAGATAGCCTAAATATCTAAAATGACTCAATAAAAATCCTTAAGAGAATTAAGGATAGAATTAAAAAAAATCAAATTTATGCCGATAAGACTATTATGAACAAAATAAACTTGGCATCAAAAGCCTTGGATAATATTAATGTAGGGTGGTGGACTTACTCTCGGTGCTGTGGAGACTTTGCATGTTCAAAAGCTCTCCATGATATTTTCAATGTTCCATATGATATAAAAATGGACTTTGCCGATTGGCTGAATTTTATTCCAGAAAGAGAAAAGTTATTAGAAGGTCTTAGTCTTTTAGATAATAGCGACAAATTCTTTTCTTTAGAAATACCAGCACATAATAGTGAAGGGAAATCATTATGGCTTTATTGTGTCATAGAGCTAGTTGATTACGAGCAACAATTGTACCTGGGAACATTTAGTGATATTACCAAGGAAAAGCAACTTCGTTTATCTCGAATATCTCTTATGGATGAACAAATTCGATATAAGAATACTGTTGGAAAGCTTGCGATCATAGCTGAGACAGACGTGAGAGGAACGATTACTTTTGTGAATGAAAAATTCTGCGAAGTCACAGGTTATGAAAAATATGAGCTTATTGGACAAACTCACAGAATTGTAAACTCAGGTTATCACTCTAAAGAATTTTTTAAAGAGATGTGGAGCACATTACTTGCGGGTAAAATATGGCAAGGAAGAATCTGCAATACGAGCAAGAATGGTAATCGATATTGGGTTCAAACAAATATTGCACCCATGTATCAAAATGATAAAATTTCAGGTTTTTTTGCAATGAGAATTGAGATAACTGATCAAGTTGCTCTTGAAGAAGAAATTGAAATTGAAAAGGAAAGAGCAAGATTTAATGCTCAATTAGCATCAGTAGGGGAGATGTCCGCTAGTATTGCCCATGAAATTGCAAATCCACTAGCTATTATCAATGGAGCAAATAATCTAATTACCAAAATGGTTAATCAACCAGAGAAAGTTTTACTTCATACTGAATCTGTACGAAATGCTGTTTCTCGTATTCAAAAAATAATTGTTGGCCTTAAAAGGCTTGCGCGAAAAAGTACTGGAGATGATTTCGAGTTGGTAGAATTGGAACAACTTGTTGGTGAGACAATGGATTTTCTTGAAGAATCTTTGAGACATACTCATATTAAACTGATTGTCGACAAAATACCTCAAGGCGTACAACTTATGTGCCGTGATGTAGAAATATCTCAAGTCCTAGTTAATTTAGTCAGAAACGCTCGTGATGCTATTATTGAATCAAGTTCTAAAGAACGATGGATCAAAGTTCAAATCGTTGTAAATGATAAGGATATTATGATCTCAATTATAGATTCAGGCCCAGGAATTCCAAGGGAGATAGAAGATAAAATTATGGAAAGTTTTTTTACGACTAAAAAAACAGGTAAAGGAACTGGGCTAGGTTTGTCTTTGGGCAAGAAAATAGTTGAGTCTCATAATGGAACTATTAAGCTCATGACCAATACAGAAAGTACTACCTTTCAACTCATATTACCTCGGTACATAGAAGCTTAGAGGTCATTTAAAATTTGAGATTGTTCAGAGAATGATTTTGCGAGAAGAAATGACCTCTTAATTTTATCTCCACCTTCCAGATCATCAAAAATATAACGTGATACACTTTTCAATCTTTTAATACGAGAAGACTCCACAAGTTTTTTTTGATTTAATACCTCTTTATAAAAATTAGTAAAATAGCGTTTGATTTCATAAATGCGACGCTCTTGAGAATCTTTTTCTCCTTTTTTATATAGTTCTGCAAGCCATGGTGTCTTTAAAGCAGGTCTAGCAAGCATAACTCCGTAACACTCAGTGTAATTAAAATATCTTTCTATATCATCGACACTCCAAATATCTCCATTACCAATGATTGGAGTTTTAACAGCCTTAACAGCTTGTTTGACATAATCCCAGTTTGCAACTCCTTTATAAAGTTCATCTCTTGTTCTAGCGTGAATTTTGATTAAATCGACTCCTTCTTCTTCCAGCAGTTTAAGAATTGGAATAAAGTTATGATCATCCCTATAACCAACTCGAATCTTACATGAAAAAAAGTAGGGATAGTGTAAACGGATGTCTCTAATAATCGAGCGAAGAATTTTTAAATCACTTAATAGAAATGATCCGCCTTGGTTTTTACAAACAGTTTTTGAAGGGCAACCTAAATTAAGATCAAGCCATTTGATCTCAAATTGAGAAATGGTTTTGACTGTTTCAATAGTGAATGCATTGGGTGAGGTGAGTATTTGATATATCGTTTTATTTCTATCAACTAGTTTTGAATAAGTTGATTGGCCGTAATGTTTTAGGATATGTTGCTTTGGATAAGGATTAGTTGAAGGAACTCTTAAAAAATCACAAGAAACAGTATCCCATTCTGGATAGAGATCTAAAATGGTCTTTCGGTAGTATTCATCTGTAATGCCTTCCATTGGAGCAAACATTAATGATTGAGGTGCAATTGGTAAATTCATTGATAGAGGCTTCCAATTATTTTTCTCACTTGAGATGACGTTCTAAATTCACTTAAATAGATTCCTTGCCATCTTCCAAGTTGAAGTTTTTTATTAATGATAGGGATTGATAAATGATACCCGAAGAGGCTTGCCTTAATATGAGCTGGCATATCATCAGCTCCTTCAAGAGTATGGGTATAGTTTGGCCACTCCTCAGGTACTAAGTAATTTAAAAAATGTTTTAAATCTTGCCGTACAGATGGGTCGCAATTCTCATTTATGGTTAAACCAGCTGATGTGTGTGTAATAAAAAGGTTAATAAGACCTGAATTAGGTAAGTCTGAAAAAGTTTTTGTAATCTGATCAGTAATCAGATAAAAACCTTGTCCATTAGTAGGAATTTCAATCGTTTTATGTGAAATCATGAGCTTATGTCTATATAATATTTATCTGCCTGTCATTATCTATTACAAAAAAATGATTATTCCATGTATGACTATGAAAAATATTTAGGGGGGCAACACGTGAAACTTTTTATTATTACTTTGATTTTAGTACAAAGTGCTTTTGCAAAAAACTTACAAGACTCACAGTTTTACGACTATAAAGTCTATTTTACAAATCCGCAATGTGATGGTTATGAGTATGATGAACCAGTTTATTCATTCTCAGGTGAATTATTAACGAAAAAACCAACTAACGTTTACTGTAAACATGGTGATACTTCTAAAAATCAGAAAAGAAAAAACACACCACATTATCAACTAGTAAAACTTTTATCTGATAAAGATCTAGTATCACTACAGATGGCCTATCTTTCGTTTTCAAATTCAAATATTATTGAAACTTTATGTGAAACAACTATTAAGAAAAATAATGTTAAACTTACCTTAGTTGTGGATAAAGGTAACAAGTCAGACGAAAGAAAAATGCAAAAATTAAATGCATTAAAATCTTGTGTGAAAAGCCAGGAAGAACTCAAAGAAGGTGAAGTCGCTAATATTCCTGAAATTCATTTTAGAGGACAAGTTGGTGGACTTGGTTATGCGCATAATAAAATTATTTATGCTAGTTATAAGTCAGAACCAAATAAAGTAAAACTCGTCTACTCTTCAGCGAATATGTCGTCGGGAACAACACTTCATCATGAAAATTGGCATTTTGTAACAACAGCGAAAAATACATACTTTGCACAAGTTCATCAATGTATACTTACAGGAATGAAAGACTACTCAAAATCTATAAGAGCGAATAGAAGTCTTGGTCGTGCAAAAATGTCTGCCATTCAGAACTTCAAAAACTATATGAGAAAATGTCGAAGTGATATTGAAGAAGAGGAAGAGAATGATATAAAAATTAGTGTTGTTCCTAGTGATGGCGAGGAAACAATGGAAAATATTATTGAGTCAATTGGAAGTGCTAAAAAAGTATCAGTTGCAGTCCATCGTTTTACTCACCAAGATCTTATTTATGCTTTACAAAAAGCAGGTAAGAAGAAGCAAGTAAGATTTATTGCTGATGATGATATTTTTTGGGCAGGTGAAGTAAACCGAGTTTCAGACGAAAGAATTGTTTGTAGTCCTAAATATAATCCAAATGCAAAACCAACAGTTGGGGCCAATATGTGTAATGAATATTTTTATGTTCAAAGGCTCGTTAGAAGTAGAGTTGATGTTAAATATATGCAAACAAATCAAAATGTCTTTTTACTTCACCATAACAAGTATATTATATTTGAGTTTGAAGATGGAAAAGATGCAGTTCACTGTGGGGCCGGTAATTTTACAGGAGCTGCTTTCAGTAAAAATTTCGAAAATTATTACTATATTACGATTCCGTCAGTTGTTAAAAAATTTAAAAAACAATATGATTATGTTTGGAATAATTTAGCTACTGCCGAAAAAGATTTACCTTCAAAAGAAATTCTTCCATAAGAAAAGGTCTCTAAATGAGACCTTTTTTATATATTTAATAATTTTTTTAATTTTAGTAATCCAATATAGGGAAGCCCAAGTTCAAGGGTTCCATCATCAAACATTCGTTCCACTTCACTTATACTAAAAGCTTTCACACTTACAATTGTGTCTTCACCGTCAGGATTTGGAAGTTTTGACTCAACTAAATCTGTTGCTAAAATTTGATAAAACTTATTATTTACTGTACCGTTTGACTCTTTTGAGAAAAGAATTTCGAGCTTGTTTGGTTTTAGGCCTATCTCTTCTTGTAATTCTCGTTTTGCTGTCTCTAATGCTTCTTCGCCATCATCAATTAATCCAGTTACAAATTTCAATCGAATAGGATTCTTCTCATGGGGACGTCTTTCTTCAATCATCAGGATATTCTGATTATGATCAAGCGGAAAAATGAGAACTCCGTCTCTAAGATAAACTCTTTCCCATAGGTTATTAGCAATTTTTTCTTCAGATACTTGTATAAACTTACCCTGATATATCATTTTTTCCATAGACATATTATACTCTAATTAATGAAAGGAGACTATAATGGAATTGTTAGCGCTCGGGGTTTTAGGTTTAAACGAGGCCAAAAATCTAAAAGCAAAATGTGATAAAGAGGGAGTAGAGCTCATTTTGAATCACAATGATGCAAGTTGTTCTAGGGGTTGTGCTGTCACCGTAGAGGTTTTAATTAAACCACAAGATATAGAAGTATTTAGTAAAATTCAAGGTGAAGAATATAGTAAAATGCTTGAGGGGATGGATGTGAATTTCAATCAAATAAATTCAGTTTATGATCCTAATGCTAATGAAGCGACCTGCCCAGCCTGTGGAACCGTCTTTTCAACCCAACTCGCTGAATGTCCTGAGTGTGGTCTTAATTTTGGTTAATTCGTTAAAGGCTTATTGCTCCTTAGAATATCTTCTTTTTAGGTAATTTCGAAGAATCTCTTGTTCAATTAAACCTCTTTTTTGAACAGGTATACAAACTCTTAGCATAAATAAAACGGTATCAGGGTCACTATATTTTATATTTATTCGAGGTTCAATTAAAGGAACATCCATTTGTCTTTTTTTAGCAAGGCGACTAAAAAATTGTCTTGCAGGCTCAACATATTCTTGACATGAATCATTTGCACAATCAAGTAAGTCATCTTTTTGGTTTTCCCAGTCTGAACTCAATTGGATTGGGACCTGTATGATATGCAAGACGAAATCTTGTTGTTCAGCAATTGAGTCGGACTCATTATAGACTTCCGCTGTTAAGAATTTACTATTAGGAAAGGTAATCATTCTACCTGTGAGTTGTTGGGTATAATCTTTAGGTCCAACTTCTAGAATTTGGGTGCTTAATAGTCCAATATCAACAACATCTCCTCGAATACCGTCTACTTGTATTCTACTTCCAATAGAGAATGGCTTAGCAAAAGTTTTATAAAAAGATCCACCAACACAAAGAAGAACTTCTTTACTCGCAATGACAAAGGCCACAAGTAACGCAGCAATTGAAATGATAAATTGATAAAGTTCGGTTGCCCAGATAATAAAAATAGAAAGAAAAAATAAAAAAGTAAATAATGCTCTAGCATTAGCAATCATTCTTCTTTTTTGATCATTGAGCATACGGGAAGATTTAATGAATTTTGCAGTTACAAAATAAAGACCGATTATCGTTAAAAAAAGCCCGATCAGAATATAGAAATCTTGTAGTTGAAACAGATTGACGAGCTTAATGGCATTCATGGCATTCATGGGTTAACTTTTTTCCTTTTCAGAGAAGAAACTAAGTGGTTGTCTTACTGCAACTTGTCCTCCACCTTTTGGTTTTGGAAAGTCGATGATTGATAGTACTTTAGACATACAATTTATACCACGTTTGGAAAACCTTGAATCCTTTGGTTTGACATTAATTTTAGAAACCTTTCCAGCTCCAGATATTTCAAAATTTAAATCAACTATACCTTTAATGTCTTCAGAGTTATAAGCTAACTCTTGTTGATAACAATGTCTAAATTGAGGAAGATATTGTTGTAAGATCTTTCTTAAAAGTTCCGGGTCCATAGAGCCTAAAACAACTGTTTCTGTTTGAATGTATGCAGTATCTCTACCTGCTTTACTAGAAAGCCCCTTTGAACCATAGCTTGCAACAGATCTACCTGCACTATCACTTCCAAGTTGTCCAACTTGAGCTGAACTTGTTCCATTAACTTTTGTAGATAAACTTCCACTAACTGAAGATGATGTACTAACAGAGTTTGAATTATTATTTGTGACAGCAACCGTTTTTGTATTAGAAAAAACAGAGCTTACATTCGATGCCATCTTAAATGAATACGCCTTGGTTTTTGCCTTCTTAGGAGATGGCTTTGCATTAGACTTTGCTGCAGCCTTTGCAACATTAGTTTTCTTAGGTGCTTTTTTGGGCTGTGCTTTTTGTCCGGCTTTACTATGACTTATTTTTTTATCAGGTTGTTTTTGAGATTTATGGCCAGTGTCTTTTTTAGTATCATTAGGATTTGAACTTGCCATTGTTTTTCCATCAACATTTGCATTTGTCGGCTTTTTGTAAATAATTGACAGTTGCTTTGCAGGCTTTACCTTCTTTATTTCAAAATCAACTAATAATAAAAGTAACATAGGAAGAAGAACAACTGCAAATTTCTTAGCAGTATCTTTGAAAAATGCCTTATCTCTTCTCAAGGAAGAAATATGTAGTAGTTGGCTAGGAACATTACCTCTTTCTATAAATATTTGATAAGGTCCCTTGGAAATAATAATAACATTGTCAGATTGTATCGTAGACGATGACTGATTTACATGAAAACCTTCTAGATCAGCAATCGTTACTGAGTCATTTTCAATCTTAAAAAGAGGGACAGGTTTCTTACTATCTAATGTTTCAATGAGAACATGTCCTTTTTTGATTTTGTTAGAACCATAAATAGTACTATTTTTAATTGGATAATAATATTGCTCTAACATATGTCCACTTAACGTGGTCGTAACTTGTATACAGTTGCCATCAATTTCTTGTAGTAATTCAAAGCTAGTCTCAAAATCATCTGTTTCTATATATTCTTCAGAAGAAATTTTATGACCATGAAGAGGGTTTTTGAAAAGAGGAACAAACTCGCTATCATCGAAAATAATATCACAGTACTCATCATCAATAAGTACATCGTTTTTACTGTTTGCTTTTGGAACGTATACTTTATTTGACTGTAGGTCTTCAACTATTTGAACATTTTGATCTTGATCCTCAAGTACAATATCTTCAAATGCAGGAACAATTTCACAGTGAACCTTACCAAAACTGAGTGAGTCACCTTCAAAAATTGCTTCAGGTATGGCATTCACTCTTGAACCATTTATATAAGTACCATTTTGACTTTGGAGATCACTTGCTTGAATATTACCATTTTTATCAATATATAAAATGGAATGATAGAATGAAACACTTCTATCGTTTAGGATAATATCACAATTATCAGCAGTACCAACGAGAACTTTTGTTTTATCTAGTTGATAGCTCTTACCTTGAATAATGAGATTAAAAATTTTACTTTCTTTCATTGCACTGTCTTTTCATGTAATATATCTATATTTTTAACAATCTGTTCTTGTTTCTCTACAAAGTACTGATCGCTTTTTTCAGCTGATGTAATTATTTCTTTTGCATTATTGTATAGACCAAGCATGTAATAAGTCATTGCCATGTTTGTTGCTATATCATCTCTTTTTCTATAGTCCTTTGGGATTTTATTAAAATAAACTAAAGCATTCTTATACTCTTTTAACATAAGTTGTGTGTGAGCTTTAGCATTAAGGAAGTCGATATCATTATTATTTGCATTAAGAAGTAGATTAATTTCTTTGTCAGCTTTTTTGTAGATTCCAAATTTTAAATAGATTTGAACTAAATTAAATTTAGGTGTTAAATACTTCGAAGAAAGCTCAATTGATTTTTTGAAATAGTCTTTTGCCTCTTCAAAATGCTTTTGTTCTAATAGTACAAGTCCTATATTATTTAAAATAATTGACTTATCTTTGTTTTTCTTAGCTCTACTTAAGGCTATATCTAAAAAATATCTAGCTTTTGAATATTCTTTTTCTAGTATATAGCATGTACTAATTTTATTCCAGTAATTAAAATCATTAATCTTTTCATCAAGTTTTTGTTTTAAAATTTTCTGGGCCTTATCAAAATCATTATTATGGCATAAAGCAAGAGGATTATCTTTTTTTAATGCTGGCTGAAGTCTTTTTAAATCATAGCGACTAAGAGATTCATACTTAAGACCATCCATTGTGTCATTACTAATGGCCCTTGGGTTTTTGTGACTGGCACATGATATGAAATTGATTAATATTAAACTACTCATTATAAATTTTATCATTTTACAACCTCCAGAGGAACTCCAAGCGCACTTGCAGGTGAGCGGATGTCAGAGACTTGTAAGATTTCATAAGCTTTGTTGGATTCATTTCTAAGGGTTACAAGCACTTCATACTTTTCTATTAAGTCTTGTGATCGATCTTGCAATGCTTTCGCTTCAATCCTCATTGAGTTTGATATCTTATACATTTCACTCTTGAATTGTTTTTGAAAAACCTGGTCATTGATAGGGAATTGATAGCTTTCAACTTCAATCGCAAAAGCTTTAGACACTTTAATCAACTCGTCAAAAACAAGAATAGATATTTTTCCATTACCCAATTGAAAAATATTTTCTGCAAATAAGCTAATTTTTTTCAAGTCATCTATTCTTGAAGTCAAATTTTGAATGAACTGATTAGGGTCTGGTTCTTTATTATTTATAGAAATCTTATTAGGAGCAAAAAATTGGATTTGTTCTCTTAGGCTTTTTAATTGCTCTAATCCTATGATAAAGTTTTTAGCTGTTGTGTAATTTAGTTTTTTTATTAACCCAAGATATTCTCTGTTTTCACTTTTATTTGTTTGAATATGCTTCCAGTATCCGACTTCATAATAATGAGATACTTCCTTTGGGAACTTTCTCTCAAGCTTATATTTTGAAATAAAGTCTTTTAGTGTTTTTTCTTCATTGTTTTCGAAAAAATGCACCATCATTTCTTTTAAAAGATCATCTGAAACTTCTCTAACGCATACTTTGTATTTACTTAAGGTATACAGGGCACGAGTGGTGTAGTTATTGGCCATGTCATTCTTAATAGCATCTCTAAAGATTGCCATGTTTGCATCTTTTTCTTTACAAAACATAGCGAGGATAAACTTATTAAGTCGAGATGCATTTAGAAAATTATGAAGTAATGATGTTCTTAGCGCCATTTTTTCCAGAAAAAGTCTCTTTTCTTTTATTTCCTTCTTTGAAAAAAATGTAAATGACTTTCGATACCATTTAAGAGCATTTGAATTATCCTCAATATCAGTATAAATCATACCCATGTTAAATGCGGCTTCACCTTTGATAACCTTTGGGTAATATTCTGTGTGAAATATTTTTTGATATCCATCTATAGCTTCTCTATTTTTACCTTCTTGCTTTAACTTTTGCAGTTGCTTAAAAAGAATACTCGCAAGAATAGTCTCTGATTTTTGAATCTTTGTTTTAGTAAAACCTAAATATCCCTTTTGCATAAGATTTATTTTTTGGGCCAGTAGAGTTGTATCCTCCTCTTTTATGAGCCTATCCATCATTACAGTGTATAAATCTTGTTGTTTCTTTTTATCTTTCTTGAACTTTTTAACGTAATCGTCAAGTGTTTCTTGTGTCTTTTGATAATCTTTTTTTGCCAAATATAGTCCAAAAAGTCTTGGGTATATTTCTTGGGCCTTTTTGTCATTTGTCCAATAGCTAAGATATTTAGTATAGGCATACTCCAACTCAATCGTTTCATTTTCTTTGTTGAATTTGAGGGTAGAGATACATGAAAAAATAGCATCTAAGTTT
This sequence comes from uncultured Bacteriovoracaceae bacterium, assembly GCA_964342535.1. Lineage (GTDB taxonomy): Bacteria > Bdellovibrionota > Bacteriovoracia > Bacteriovoracales > Bacteriovoracaceae. The sequence continues at coordinate 13,523 of CAYFHZ010000011.1, forward strand.
TTATGTCTTAAATCTTCCTTGCTTGGTACTTTATCATAACTTACTAGGGATACTTTATATTCACTCAATGCTTTATCAAATTGCTCTACGGAGTAATATGTTTCTGCTTTATAGTAATCATACTGAGCTTTTTCTTTTGGATGAATGGAAGCAAGAATATCAAAGTAAGTGATAACTTCGCTTAGAATATCTTTGTCATATTCTTTATTGTATTTTGAAAAATCTTTTTTGAGAATGACTTGTTTTGCTCCAACGACATCAGATATTTTTCTAACAGCATCTTCTTGTTGATATTCACTAAACTTAGTTTTCGGAAATAATTTGGCAATATTTAAGAGTTTCTGTGGCTTATGAAATTGATTATAAAGCTCAAATTGAAAGAGTCTTAAATCAGCATAGAGCTCAGTTTCTTTTTGTGGCGAAATAGTACTCTCAAGGGATGAAACGATCTTTTCAGCTTGATCATAATGACCTTTTCCTGATGACTTTCTTGCTAGTTTGAGTAGAGCATTATTTTTTTCATCCGAATATTTATTGATAAAGTCTATCCCTCTTTGTATTTGCACTCCAAGAACATAAAACGAGATAAGGCCAGTCATTGCCTGTTCTTTTACGTTTACATAGAAGTCATCATTACTTAGTTTATAACTCGACTCAAGGTTATTGATAGCATCGTTGAATTTATGTGTTTTAAGTAAGCACCAACCGTAGTTTAGAAGATTCTTTGAGTACCACTCATCATCTTTGTTAGAAATAACCAGTTCATATTGATATATAGCACTTTTCCAATTTTTATTATTATAATAATATTCTGCCAAGCTCGTTCTTGCTAAGTAGTTTACTTTTGTTTGATCTTTTGAGTAGTCAATTGCTTTTCTTAAATACTCTAACTCTTTATTGTCATATGAGAAGTCTCTTGAATTCAAAGCTAGAGTATAGTAAATACCAGCTTTAAATTTTGTTCTAGGATATTTTTTTAGAAGATTTGTTCCGTAAGCATTTGCTGCTTTGTAATGCTCTAGTGTTTTTTTAAATATATCTTCTCTTTTAATTTTCTTACCATACTTTAATTTTTTTTGTAAAAAAACTTTATTTTCTTTTTCTTTGTAGAGTTTCACTTTTTCTGACATTAACTCAAAGACTCGATATTGTAATTGGACTGTTTTTTTTCTGGCACGCCCAATTGCTTTTAATTCTGAGTTAATTAACTTTAAGATATTGTTCCACCTACGTGTCTCATACTCTTCTTTTGTGAGTTCTTTATTTACACTCTTTTCTTTGTCTAATCCATAAGATAGATTAATTCCAAAAGTTATAAATATGAATACAAATAGATACTTAAGCATTAATAATTTCCTTGAACGATAAGCTTAAATTCTGTATATCCCGCCATGGCCGAAGTGTGCATTATGCTTTTCATAACCTTATAAGGAATATCTTGATCAAATACTAAGTTTATCTTTTTTTCGCCCTTAGTTGCAGGCTCTCTTGTTTCCGTCTCTTTTCTTAGGTCTTTAAGCGCATTAAGAAGATTGCTTTGTTCTGTTGTTGCTTCTACATTTCCAATCTGTTCGTTATTTAGGTAAAGTTTTTTATTAGTATCAACTTGTACTATCACTGCATGGTGGCCGAGAATTCTTGCATCTGACTTAGGAACAACAAGATCCTTTACAAGGTTTAACTTTAAATCTGATGCATTGTAGCTTTTAAGTAAGAATACAAGTAAGATAACAAGAACATCCAGTAAGGATGTTATATCAATATCCATTGGTTCTTTTGCTCTTCTTTGTTTCTTATTAAAAAACATTCTTCTCATAACTTCCTCATCGGCAACTTAGTCAATTGTTTCAAATATAATTTGATCAAAAAGCTTCTTTGTTGGATATTTCTTATTGTTTTTGTCAACTGCTGTGATAAAAACATTCTTTTTTGTAATTTCTCTCGTAACATCAATAACTTTGACAATTTTTTCATATTTAAAGTTAGAAGTAGGTTTTAGAATTGCTGAGTTCTCTTTAGGGTTTTGTTTCTTCAACTCCATGAGACCCTCGTTCAGCTTTGATAGATCAGACATTGAATACTCTTTATATATATTTTCATCAAGTCCTGTAGTAACTACAACTTTGTTGTTATCGAGTTTTAGGGTTAAGTTGAGAGGTGGTTTTTTCATCTCTTGGTTTGATGTCGATGTTATAGGAGCATCACTTCCAATTTCATAAATATCAATGAATTGTGCCGACATGAGTAAAAAGAAGATAAATATAAATATCGCATCCAATATAGGGATTAAATTTAAACGAGGTGGTTTTTTCATTTTTCTTCTCATAACTTAACCTTATTTTCCCTTATGCTGCTTCAGAGTTACTTTTTTGTGATTTTCTTGTTGTAAGAAGGTCTACAAGCTTTACTGAGTAATGCTCTAGATCACCTACAATTTTTTCTGCTTTTGTTGATAAAATTTGATGTGCAACCATAATTGTAATCGCAGATATTAATCCAAAAGCAGTAGTGTTCATCGCTTTAGATATACCTAAGGCAAGAAGTTCAGCTTTCGAAGCTGGGTCTGCTGAAGCAACCGCTGCAAATGACTGAATAAGTCCGTAGATCGTACCCAATAGGCCTATAAGTGTTGAAACATTGGCAATAAGTGATAAGTAACCTAGTCTTTTCTCAACATGAGGAATATGTTCTAACATGCTAGACTCTAAGGCATCTTGTATCTGCTCTTTTGTCTGATTTGCTCTTTTTAGTCCATTTCTTAAAACCCTTGCAAGAAGAGATTTATTTGTTGAACAATTTTGTATTGCGGTTTGAACTTCATTTGTAAGAACATCTTTTTTGACCTCATTCATTAGACTTGTACCGTCAATATCAAATTCAAAAAGGCTTTTAAATCTTTCTAGTGATATGATCACTCCAAATACCCACATACCTAGAATGATCCACATAAAGACCCCTCCGTCGTCCATGAATTTAGCAAATCCTTGAACAAAATTTAATTCTTGAGCAGGTGCCCCAGGAACAGCAGTCAATGCTTCTCCATTTTCTTGATTTAATTGTGGTGTTGTTTCTTCCATTTGATGCTCCTTTAATTATCTTAAAAATTTGATTTCTTCGATTATTTTTCCGTCGAAATCGTCTTTTTTAAATAGTTCTCTTTCAAATACTTTTCTTCGTCTTTCTTTTACAGAGAGGTCACCCGGAGCAATGATACTCCCTTTGATTTCCATATCTCCTAAGTCGAATTTTTCATATTCTTTATATTTATAAATTACTTTTTTATCCTGTGCATTGGCGCTCAGAGATGTTAGTAAAATTGTGATGAGAATTATCTTATTCATGAAACTCCTTTTTTCTGGTTTCACATGTTGATGATAGTGCAAGTGAATAATCACCTAACTCATCGGCCCAAAAAGCATTGTGGAATGTATAAAACTCCTGATAAGATTCACGTTTTATATTTTCAAATTCTCCACGACTTCTATCTTTTTTGAAGGTTCTATTTTTATAAGCGAGTTCTCTCTTTCTTGAGAGTATCTCTAGTTTTAAATTAAACATTTCACTAGAAAGTGTGTGGATCTCATTTATAAATTTAATCATTGATACTTTTACATAATGATTAATTTGTTCTTTTAAATCTTTTTGCATCGATAAAAGCAATCTTAAGTTTGCACCTTTACTATTTCTGTAAATTTCTTTATTAATTTTATAGTAAGAATTTAAGTCTAAATTGAATTTGATTCTCTTACTCATTTGTGTGATTAAGTTTCGAAGAAATTTATTTTCCTTTTCCGATTCGGAAATAGGAGTAAACATCATATCAAAGAAATATAATTCCTTCTTGCCATTACCTGATATAATCTTTCGTAAACTATTACTTCTTGGTGCGTAAGTGGTATAGTATTTATTGATGAGCTCAAGTGCATCTTCATACAGGCATAACTTAAAGTAGTTAAGGGCCTTCAGTACTTCAGCCTCAGGGGTAAAATAACTCTCAAGTAGTGGTGAGTTATAAGTTAAAAGTATCCCTAAGGAACGGTTATAGTTACCAGCATAGTAGTATGCCCATGCTTTTTCAAGAAGAGTGAATGGCCATTTAAAAGACGTTTTAGGAATATTTTCATAGTTTCTGATCGCAAGTAAATAATTTTTTTGTTTGAAGTGTATTCTTGCGATATTGATAATACAGCTTTCTTTTATTATAGCGAAATAGTTTTGCTTTTTATTATCTGTTTGTTTTTCCCATGAGTATGAAATATCTGAGCAGTTTTTGTAAGTGGCGATGGCCTTTTGATATTCTTTTGCTTTAAGGTATGCTGTTCCTTTGACTAAAAGAGACTCAGGGTAGAGGCGGTGACTCTTTGGCATTCGATCAAGTCTTTTGTGAACATAATCAAATTTATCCAAATAAAGATTTCTCTTTGCCATGATCAAGTCAGATGTTGGAATATTTAACTTTCTGAGTTCTAGATCTGTATATGTATTAAAAAAATGAGTTCCAGTATGGCCTACTAGTAGCTCAATGTATTTCTGTAGTTTTTTGTCAGGCGTTTGATATTTGAACTTTTTAGCAATTATATCTAATGCTGTGAAATAGTCTTTTTTCTTGTAATGGCCAAATGATTCTTTGAATGCTTTTTGAATCTCAGCATCTCTTGCAAAACTATGACTTGTTAATAGTAAAATGATGATTAGAAATCTCATTAGAAAGAGGCTCCTATACTTAAAATAAAGTCATTGTTTTGTTTCCACTCTTTTGTATTTTTGTTTTTAGGAGTATTCCCCTGATAATTAGTATTTAGGAAGTCCAAACTTAGATGTAAATTCTTGTTTATGTGAAATTGTAATGTTGCTTTCAGCTGCACTGGTGTATATGATTCACTTTCATAAATATTAGTTGTTACATCTTCAGCTGTTTCTAAGTTACTTTCCATCTTATAAATACCGGTACCAACTCCAAATCCAAAATCAAAATAGTAGATATTGTTAAAGGTATTTATTTTTCCATAAAACGGTGTCCAAATTGCAAATACAGAAGTCGAAGAGAGTGGTCTTCTAATAAATGGAACTGCTTCGTTAACTGCTTGAACAGAATCTAAGGCAGTGTTACTTGAATTTGTGTATAGTAAATGTGCAAATTCAATCGCCCATTCTTCTGTGAAGTAATATCCTGCTTTTAGTTGAACACCACTTGTATCTTGAAAATTACTTGTGATATTGACCAAATAACCAGCATCGATATAAAAAGATCCATCTTTAGGATAGAGCTTATTTTGTAATACAAATACAGATTTATCCGGGTCTAACCATAAAAAATCATAGAGATCTTTTTCACCTGCAAGGAGAGAAGATATTTGACAACTTAATATAAGCACAAGGAATTTTATAAATCTCATTGCTTTCCCTTATCATTAACATTAATGATCCTTCCTTAGCATGTGATTTAATTCCGATTCCGTGGACTTAAATTTTATTAACTAGTACATTTATCGGGATCACACTTTGAAACTTTAATAATGGTAAAAAAACAACGGACTTTTCTTTAGTCCGTTGTATATTGATTAAGCTATTGTAATTATTCTGCGACAGTTTGATATACAACTTTAATTGCTGATTGAGCAACTGGAATAGAATTCTCATCAAATTTAATAGAATTTGCAGCTGAATCATATGTCCAGTTCGTAACAGCTGACCCATTTACTAATACTTGGATATTACTACTGTCTGCCGGTGTTTTA
>CAYFHZ010000012.1:0-18585 GCA_964342535.1 uncultured Bacteriovoracaceae bacterium
CTTCATGAAATCTAGCATGGTCATTTCATCATAAAATAGAAAATCAGAAGAGCTCTTCTCCATAGGAATATCAAATGCAAATTTTCCATCACTTCCTTTTGTATCTGATAACTTTTGCATCAATTCTTTAAAACGTTCGACTTCACCTATAGTCGTCGAATCCATATGCTCCACAGGAATAATTCCATCTTGCATTCGACCATATAAAAAGAGTTTTTCCATTGGTTCTGAACAAACCATCAGTTCATCATATTCAGGTAAACCATTAGAATCAATGCTTTTTATAATATCTGCCTTTTTCAAAAAATTTAATAATGATTTGTTTTCTAAATTTACTAAAGGAAGATAGTGCGCCCCCCAAGGAGCTGAATTATTAAAGGCGAATGATTTACCACCAATATGGTCTTCTAGATCAAAAAGCTCAAAATCCTTAATACCTTTTTCTTTTAAGTGGTACGCACATGAGAGTCCACTAACTCCAGATCCCACAATGGCAATAGGTACTTTATATTCTTTTGAAACTTTAGGAAAAGACTGTGTCAGGAGTTTATGTCCTCTTGTGAAATTTGCTCCGTGCACTCGACCTGCAAATTTTCGCGGACCAACCAGATCAATAAGTTCTCTTAATCCAAGCAAACTAAGAGCCCCTAACCCTCCTGCAGCTAACATTAATTTTCTTCGATTGATTTTAATTGACACGACTCCACTCTTTTTCAAATAAACGAACAAGAATTTGGTTATTAAGTCGATGTACAGGAACTTCCACTTTATCCATATCTGGTGAGAAATTAAACAAGCTTGGCAGAGACTTATCCGTAATAAATCTTAGCTTATCTGGAAACACTTTTGGTAATTCATAACTACTCATACTACCTATAAAGTATCCCCACTCTCCAAAAGAAGGAACATAAGCATGATATGGCCAAACTTTAAATCCTGATTCTTCTATTGTTTTACCAACACACCAATATGACTCTCTAGCAAAGTAAGGTGAAGTACTCTGAATAGCAAAGGCTCCAGTAACTTTAAGTGCCGGACGTAAATGTTTAAAAAAAGATTTGGAATACAACTTTCCGAGTGAATAACTGGAAGGATCTGGAAAGTCGATAACGATAAAATCAAATTGTTTTTTATTATCTTTTAACCAAACAAATGCATCTGTATTAATCACTTTTACCTTAGGATCTTTAAAAGAATAATTATTTAATGACGCAAGTAATTCACTATTAGTGAATAAATCAGTCATAGCAGGGTCAAGGTCTACTAAGGTTATTGATTCAATAGTTGGATATTTTAGAATTTCTCTAATGGCCATTCCATCACCACCACCTAAAACAAGAATATCTTTAGGGTTTTTAATAGAAGCCAAACCTGGGTGAACAAGAGCTTCATGATAGCGATATTCATCAAATGAATCAAATTGAAGATTTCCATTTAGGTAGAGCCTTAAACCGGTTTGACTGCCTGTAACAATCATTCGTTGGTACTTTGATTGTTTCTTATAAACAATAGGTTCACTATACTTTAAGCTTTCAGAGAAATGTAACATCTCATTGGAAAAGATAAATCCTCCAATAATGAGCACCAGAAAAACACCTCCCATAACTGCAAGCCTCTTTGCTTCATATAAATGTTCACGAAAAAGATATATGGTCCAAAGACCGACACTTACATTAAGGGCGCCAAATAAAAAAGATGTTCTCATAAGTCCTAGGTAAGGAACTAACACCATGGGAAATAAGATAGAAGCAAATAATGCACCTACATAATCAATTGAAAATATTTTACTTACAAGGTCTTTAAAGTCGTAATGATCTTTTAATATTCTCATTAAAAGAGGTATCTCTAAACCTACAAGTGCTCCTGTTAGAACAACGATGGAGAAGAGTAATATTCTAAATGAAGAAACAAATTCAAATGATAAAAAAAGTACTGTGGCCGTAAATCCACCAATAACCCCAACAGCCAACTCAACTTGTATAAATCGCTTCAAAAGATCTTTTTCAAAATATTTTGAAATATAGGAGCCTATCCCCATACTAAAAAGATAAGTTCCAATAATAAGAGAGAATTGTGTAACAGAATCACCTAGAAGGTAACTCGCTAATGCACCAGCAATGAGTTCATAAACGAGCCCACATGTTGCAATAACTGCAACACTGATGAGTAAGGCTTTTCCCACATTATCCTCTTACTGCTGCAGCAATAATAATACTTAATCCAATTGAGACAGCCCCTATCACAATTGCAAGAGCAGTATTATGTTCTTCCAATATTTCAACCCAAAAATCATTTGGAGTTAAAATGTTCATAATTTTAAAAGCAATTGCAAATGCAACACTTCCAAAAACAGTGTAAATAACAGCTGAAACTAAATGTGATAAATCTATGATATTTTCCATATGCTCTCCTTAAATTATTTATGATAATAAATCGTTCGTTGGCCAGGTTTTGCCCATTCCCGCTTAGGGCTTGTATTAAAAAAAGTTCTCCCGGTGAAACTAATATAAGTGAAAATTCCGACAATAATTAAACTGTAAATTGGGTAAAATCCTTTCACTAGTTACCTCCAGTACTGTAAGGAGAATAATCACTATTACTCCATCTTCTAACTTCAAATGATCTTCCCTTAAATAAAAAAATCACTGGTGCAATTAAAATTAATAGTAATGCATAAATGATATTCGAGAACATAACAACATCACGGTAGAGTTTTAAGCGAACAGTTTGAAATGAAAATGTTCTTCCTCCCTCTTGATTTTTAATATTGAGATAGTACTCTCCATCTGGAACATTGAAGACATGTCTTTTCGCAGTTTGACTCCCTTCTGACCAATCTGATCCGTAATAATATGAAACATCAATTGGTATAGGTATTCCTTTTTGTGTTGTTGCATCAACGAGAAGAACGTCTAGATAAATCCATGCATTTCTCGCTGAAGCATATGCCGATAACATAACATTAGAGGTTCCACCTTCAATTTTAAAAGTTTCACTTTTAAAATCTGGAATAATATCAGCATTTCGAACTTTTTCTCTTCTAAGAACAGTTTCATAAACCATTTGATTATCAGCAGTCACCATTCTCACCATTTGAATAGCAAAAACAGCAAGTAAACTCCAAGACATTGGAATAATCATCTTCTTTAATTTAGCTTTTAAATCTGAAGGCTCCAAAGACCCAACTCCTTCCTTAAGAGGTAAGTCAGATTCTTTTAAATTAAAGGCTCTCATTAAAGATGTTATTTCAACATGGTGTCCAAGAGTCCAAGTATACTCTTTTTTATCTTTTTCTAGTGATAGTCCAAAAGGAGGAGAAATATAATCAGTAACTTTTGTTGTATTGCCTTTTTTCACTCTCCAAAAAAATTCACCTTCAACATAGTCAACGACAGTATTTCCGTGATTAAAGAGTTTATAATTTCTTTTTTTATAACTCACACCGAGATTAGAGAATAATTGTTTAGGATTTGTATGTATACGCTTAAATAAAGAGAAATGTCCTTCTACTTCTACTAGCCAGCGATAACCATGGTAAGGATTAAAAAGTAAATACTCTTGCCAATAAAAAGTTGCATCTTTTTTAACAACAAATCCAGTTACTTCCCAAAGTATTCCATGTAATTTTCCACGAGAGCCAAGGGGAATATAAGGTGAATAAAGTTTTTTCTTCACACCTTCTTGAAGTATGGCATAGTTAGGATCAGTCGCATCAATAATTGATTTACAAGAAGGACAAACAACATTGAGTGTTTGGCCAAGAATTTTTATCTCAACAGGTGCACCACAATTTTTACAATTGAAAGACTTAGTTTTTGGTTTTATTTTTTTTATTACCGTCTTCAATTAAGTCCATCCTTCAAACATACGCATATTTTGTAACTTTAATTTTCTAAGCTCAATATACTGCCCATAGTAAGCAATAGGTGCCTCATCTCTTATGGGATACTCAATCGATGCAAAGAGATTTAAATCTTCATTATTAAAAGTAAGATCATAGACTGTAGATAAATAATTACTTTCAGCCTTAAAAGGAAGCTCTCCTTCTGAGCCAATATACTTTACCTCTTTGATATCTGAAATAGTGCATTCTTCATTTTTAATCTCTATGGATTTTCCAAGCTCTAGTTGGGACTTTGCAGGAAAATTGGTAGAAAAATGTGGAAAAGTAAGCATAAACTCACCTTGAGCCTCGGCCAACCATCCTTCTTTGCCATTATCAAATAAAAGAAACCATTCATTCCAACTTCCATTCTTCCAGCCATATATTATACGACCGGCAACATAAAATTTACTATTTTTGAATCGTCCTGTCGTTCCAATCTGTACGGGGCTCAAGTCTGGGGGCAAGTCGGCCATTTCCCCTATCTTACTCAGCTCAAGATCAGTTCGAATAATATTTGAGTTGCAATATGAACACACTTGGAACAATGTTGTTTGAGACCTAAACTTTAAAGGACCTCCGCATGATGGACATGATAGTTCAAGCATTTAGAAAAACCCTATTATATTTTACTGAGTAGTTCTTTTTTCTTAGCTGCAAACTCTTCTTCTGTGATTGCACCCATTTCTTTTAATTTTGCAAGTTTTTCTATAACGGCTAAAGGATCTTCCTCATTATTAGCAGAAGCGGCTTGCCCCATACTCCCCATCATCGCTTGGGCCATTCCAAGCCCTGCTCCCATACTTGCGCCCATACCAGCAACACCACCTTCATTCGCAGCGGCAGTACTAATATTGTCTGCAGATTCAAATTGAGTGAATTTTTTCAAATCACCAACAATATTCATCTTAGATTTTTTATCAAGATACTCTTGTAATTCCTCTGGAAGAGAAAGGTTTTCCACATGAAAGGTTTTTAATTCTAATCCATATTGTTCAAAATCATCAATAAGTTCCTCTTTTAACTTCATAGAAAATGCTTCTTGATTCGCGGCCATATCTAGGAAACTAATTCCACTTGCTCCGAAAAAGCTACTCATACTAGTCAAGATCATTGATCTTATTTGACCTTCAAGTTCATCTTTGTGATAAGACTCTCTAGTTCCAAGAATTCTTTTATAGAAAACATCTGGTTTCTTTAAAGCATAGGAAAATGTCCCAAATCCACGCAAACGTATATGACCAAACTCATTATCTCTAATAGTTATTGGATTAGTTGTTCCCCATCTACAGTCTATCTGATCTCTTAAACTAAAAAAGTAGACATCTGATTTAAAAGGCGACTTAAAAGCTTTATCCCAATTCTTTAAAGTTGTTAAAATTGGAAGAGTCTGGGTATTTAAGGTATGCAGTCCAGGGCCAAATATATCGGCTACTTCGCCTTCATTTAAAAACATGGCACATTGTCCTTCACGAACAGTTAACTGTGCTCCATTTTGAATTTCTTGATCGACAACAGGAAATCTCCAACTAAGAAACCCAGGCTCTTCTTCTTTCCACTGAATAACGTCAATAAATTGTTTGGTAAATGAATCAAATAACCCCATAATCCTGGTCCTTCATAAAATAATTTTCTATTAGTGTTAAAATACTGTAAATTATAGGCAATGAATAAAAGAATAACAAATAAAACTAATCAAAATACTGAGCAGATGACAATCAAAAAACGCATAGCAATATCCTCAGGTCTAACCTTAACGATTGCTAGCTTTGCATCTTTTTTTATTATAGGTTTTAGTTTCACCGCCCTTTCATTAATGATCTTAGGTCTCTTAAGTTCTACCGGTTTATTTTTATATCATTATATTTCTTCAGGAGCTTACCTTCCGAAGCAAAAAGAAAAAACGATCAGGCAAAAACTAATAGGGCTTAAGTTTAAATTAAGTGATGACTATGGCCCAATTCTTGAAAAAGCAATTGATATAGAAAAAAAGAATTCAATTAATGAAAAGCTATTAAGCGAAGTTCTTGGTAAGTTTTTTCAACCAACAGAGGTAACTTATCAAAGGTACTTTGAATCGGGCATTGCTGCAATTCACTCTATTCAAGCAAACCTGGAGCTCATTGCTAATAAGTTTACAACTCTACAGCAAATACAAAATATTAAAAACAAAGAACAAATAGTAGACCAAATTGAAATAAGTCTAAAAAAAATCGAAGAACTATCAGATGCTTTTGAAGGACTTATCATGTCTTTTGAAGCTTGTGAGGTTTCACTTGATAGAGAAGAGGTCTTTGAGCAATTACAAGAATTGGCCAATAGAACAAAAAAATATATGAACATTTAAATGGGATAAAATGATGAAAAACAAGGAAGATTTACAAGTTACAGAACAAGATAAAATTGATTCAAATATAACGACAATCACAATTGAAAAATCTGATGAAACTGAAATTGACCAAAAAGCCGAAAACTATATAAACCATCTTGTTAACTTTTCCTTGGAAAATTTAGAACAACAAAACAAACATCAAGCATCAGTAGAATCAATGGGGGCTGAAGTTCAGATTGATACTGCCAAAAGACTAGATCTTCTCAAAGCCCCTCTCAAGCAACTTTCTAAAAATGGAGAGGATGGTGGACAAGTAGCTAAAAGTTTAATTGATTTAAAAATTGAAGTTGAAAAACTCGACCCTGCTAAATTAGATTTAGAAGCTGGTTGGTTTTCAAGAGTACTAGGATACATTCCAGGAATTGGAACTCCTATTAAAAGGTATTTTACCAAGTTCGAATCTGCACAAGAAGTTATAGATGCTATTATGAACTCCCTTAAAAAGGGTAGAGATGAGCTATCACGGGACAATATCACATTAACAGAAGACCAAAAATTTCTACATGCAAGTGCTTTAAACTTAAAACGTCTTGTTCTCCTTGCTCAAAAAATGGATGAAAAGCTCACTTACAAAGCCTCTAGAGAATTTACAGAAGATCCGCAAAAGAAAGCCTTTATTGAGGAAAAATTATTATTTCCTCTTCGACAAAAAACAATGGACTTTCAACAACAATTAGCTGTTGTTCAGCAAGGAATTATAAGTATTGAAGTTATTCAAAGAAATAACAAAGAGCTTATACGAGGGGTTGACCGCTCTTTAAACGTAACTATAAATGCACTTCAAGTTGCAGCAACTGTTGCCATGGCACTTAACAATCAAAAGATTGTTATGGATAAAATCTCAATGATTAATAGTACGACAGATTCTTTAATTGCCAATACGGCCAAACAACTAAAAACTCAAGGTGTTGAAATTCAAAAGAAGGCTGCTTCAGCTCAACTCGATATTAACGTTTTAAAAACGGCATTTGCTGATATCAATTCTGCACTTACAGATATATCACAATTTAGACAACAAGCACTGCCTGAGATGGCAAAGTCTATTCTTGAGATGGATCAATTAACCAAAGATATTCAAACAAAAATAAATGAAACAGAAAAAGCAAAAGAGCTAGAAGTTTCAGTAGACATTAATCTTCAAGGCAAGGAAAACTAAATGTCTCTAAGTGCCGTTAGTATTGTTTGTAAAGATCCTATTGAGTCTAAAGTGTTTTATTCTAAATTTGCTATATAATAAAATGCTTAATGACCAATATAAAAGTTTTCAATAGCCCAATGATGTATTTTGGGGACAACGAATTGCAGCAATTCTAGACCCGGATGGTAATCAAATAAATCTCTTAACCGATTTATAAATCTTTAAATTGGAGCTTTAAAATTTAAATACAAAATTAAAACCAGAAGCCTCAGCTGTTTTAAATGTTTCAAAATCCTCTATTTCTGAACAAATTAAAATTTTAGAAGAAAGAGTGGGGTTAAGCCTCTTTGATCGCTCTCAAAAAAAAATGAGACTCTCTGTAAGTGGTAAAATCGTTTTTAATACACTTGATGAGTTTTTTCCTGCGCTAGAAGAAATATTTGAAAGTTTGGTTAATCATAAATCTCCAAATGTAAAAATGATCCGCGTAGGACTTTGTCCTACTTTATCTGCTGAAGTAAAATTCAACCTCACATTTCCATTTATAGAAGATACAAAATATACTGTTAAGGCCTTACAAGGTGAAAATAAATTTCTTTGCGAAGCATTTAATAATGATGAGCTTGATTTGTTTTTTACATCAAAACAAAATTGCACCGGTTCGTATTGCTGAACTTGATGATATTAATCTTACAAAAAAAATTATTAGAAATACTGCTTATTTTGGAATTCTTCCAACTAATTCAGTAACAGATGAGGTTAATAGTAAGCTACTTTATACAGTTGGAAAGCCTATAAAAATACTCCAAACCAAAATTTTTGCTTACTATAACCTCAAAATAAAAAATGAGAGATTTCTAAATAATCTAGAGAAAATCAAATAATCTCTAGATATTAGATTTTGCCATTTTTTGATTCTTAATTTGATCTATCCATGTGGCAATGCCTTTATTATCTTTATCACGCTTCTTTGCCTCTAAAAGTGATACAAGAGCTTCACCTAAGTCTTGTTTATTGTAATATGCTAAGCCCATAGCAAAATAGATTTTAGAGGAATCATTTAATTTTCCCTTAGTTAACGATTGCTTAAATGATTCAATGGCCCCAGCATAATTATCTTTTTCAAGTTGCATATAGCCTTTTTTGGCCAAAAGCTTACCATCTATCGATTTTCGGCCGGCTTCGTCAAGAGCTGCTATAGCTTTATCTATTTCTTTTGCCTGATACCAAGCTTGGGATAGAAGTTCAAAATTCTTCTTACTCTTTTGAATAAGACCTGCTTCCATTTCTTTTTCAATAATTCGTGCACCTTTATGTGGAAGTTTTAAATAAATCATAAGACTTGCCATATTAACAATTTCACTTTCTTCAGTAAGAGCATTTCTCTTATAGGCCATTTCCATTACTGCCAATGCTTTTTCATCTTCAAAGAGTGAAAGATAAGTTTGATAAAATTGTTTCCAATATTTTTTATTTTCAGGATATTCACTCGTTAAATGCACTAAAAGTTTTAGAGCATTTTTATATTTCTTTAAGGAATGATTTAAAGACAAAGCCAACTGAAGCCATTTTTCAGGAGGATTTTTTTCAGAGTTAATTGCAATATTCACATAATCCAATGCTTTCTCTTTATTTTCACCTTGGCCTAGTATCATTCCCATCAACATATAAGCTTGTCCACTTGGTTCTTCTGCGTATGTAAACCATTCTTCTAATGATGCCTGAGCTTTAGCAAGCTTTTCTTCTGAGAAGTAAAGTTGAGATAGTGTAAATAAGGATGCCAATGTTTGAGCATAAGGTAGAGTATTTACTTTTAAAGAGTTTTCTAGGGCTTTAATTGCTTTTTTATTATCTCCTTGTCCAGCAAGCATAAAACCTAAGTTTTGCCATACAAGAGCATACTCATACTTTCTATTTTCAGTTTGTTTTAATAGCTTTAAAAGCTCTGCAACTGCACGTTTATCTTCTTTATTTTTTGAATATCTAAAAGCTCTCTCTAGTCTTTTATGAGTAATTTTAGACGTCAGACCTGCTTTTCTATTTTTTAAAGCTTTTTTAACTTGATTACTATTAACTGCAGCTTGAGTTGAAAAAGATAATAACAATACAAAAAATAATAATTTCATAATTACTCCATTCCAAAATTTAATTGAACTTTTATTCCTTTTCTCATTACACCTTTTCCATCTACCATTTTGGGACGGTACTTCCATTTAAGTATTGCTCTTCTTGCTGCGAGATCAAAAACATCTCTTGGACTAGAGTCAACAATACTTACATTTGTAACCGTACCATCAGGATTGAGATCAAAAATAACTCGAACCCATCCCTTTTCGATACCTTTCATTGCTGCTTCTGTTGGAAATTGAGGTTCAACTCTAACTAGCGGCATTTCACTACTATCTCCAGAAGCTGATCCTCCTCCCCCAGCGTTAACTCCAATACCACCAGCTCCCATCGCAAGTGGGATATCTAACTTGGGAGTATCAAATTTCATCTCTGGGCGACTTGGCTTCACTGAGTCGTTATTTAATTGAATCGATTTAGCCGCTTTTGGTTCTTCTTTTATTTCTGGCTTCTTAGGTAATTCTCTTTTCCTTAGCTCTGTTTGAGTTGGACGTTTTATTCGTACAAACTCAATCAAATTTTCAGAATCTTTTGACTTCATAAGCTGTTTTCCACCAGAGATCAAATAGGCCATAAAATAGAAAAGAAAAAGGGTAACGACCAGAGACGTTATAAAAAGCATAACTGGTCGTAAAATATTGTAAGGTGTTTTTAATTCATTAATCATTTGATTTACCCGCAACTGAAATATTTGTGATTCCACCAAGTCGAATTTGATCCATAACTTGTACAAGAATTCCTGTTTTTGAGGCTTTATCTGCTTGGATAACAACGCTTCCTTCTGGCATTTCAGCCCTCATTCTTTCAATATTAGCACGAACACTTCGTACATCGACCTTTCTTCTATCCATCCATACATCGCCAAGCTCATTAATTGCGATGAGAATACTTGCACTTTCTTTATTGTCTGAACTAGCGGCTGTGGGTCTATTCACATCGATACCGGATTCTTTTACGAAGGATGTTGTTACGATAAAGAAAATAAGCATAATAAAAACAACATCTAGCATTGAAGTCATATCGATACTTGCTTCCTCTGAGGCTTTTGCTCTACTCATTTTACGTCTCATATTAATTCCTCTTCAAAGGTTAACTCGTCACTTAGATTATTAAATAATGTTTGAGATTTATTCTCAAAGTAACTTCCAAAATAAAGACCGGAAAGGGCAGCAACCATTCCGGCCATTGTGGGAATTGTGGCCATGGAAATACCACTGGCCATAAGTCTTGCATTTCCAGTCCCTGTCAAGGCCATCACATCAAAAACAGATATCATACCTGTAACTGTTCCTAATAAGCCTAAAAGGGGGCATAGAGCAACAAGCACTTTTATTTGCGAAATATTTTTGGTTAAAGACATTTTTATTATTGATAATTGTGCCTCCCGAATTCTGTGAGCATCCCAAGAATGATGTTCACCTCTCTCTTTCCAATTCTGTAAAACCTGAAGTTTAACTTGAGGGTAGATTTTTTTAAAGAAATGAAAACGCTCTAATATTAATGTCCAAAGAAGTATTGAAGTAAAAAATATTACCCATAATACATCTCCTCCAGCATCAAGAAAGTCTGAGACATAAGCTAACATCTATAGCTCCTCTTCTGCTTTAGCCGCAAGAAGTCCCGCACTTTGCTCTTCTAAGATTTGTACTAATTCAGAACTTTTTCCAGAGATAAGATTATGAAATAGTAGTAATGGAATCGCACAAACAAGACCTAAAACTGTCGTTACCAGCGCCGTAGAGATACCTCCGGCCATAAGTTTTGGATCACCTGTACCAAATAATGTAATTGATTGAAATGTACCAATCATACCTGTTACTGTACCAAGTAGACCCATAAGAGGTGCAACAGCAGCTAATAATTTAACTGTACTTATTCCACGGTCGAGCTTAGGCACCGATTTAGTGATGGAAGCATCCATTTTTAACTCAAGTGTTTCTAAATCTTTATCTTTGTATTCTTTGAAATCTTTCATAAGAGTACCAAGTACATTATTATCAAGAATTTCAATTGAATCTAATTGTGCCATCATTTTCTTTTTCTCTTGGCCTAGTAAGAAAAACCTTTCACCTACCACAAGAAGCCCAATTGCTAATAATGCAAGAATAACGTATCCAACAACCCCACCTTGATCAATTCTTTCTGTGAGACTTGGTGTATTAACTAACATACTGAGTAGTGCGCCCCTTGAGGGGTCTAAAGCTAAAGGCATAAAAGAATTTTTTGACTCCTCAAAATCTTCAACCATGGAAAGTTCAGACTCGGGTTGTCTCGCAAGTTCCATAACCTGCCCAGTTTCACCAGAATATACAACATACTTACCGTCAGCAACAAGATTAAAACTACCAAGTCTTGTCACTTCTTTTTCAATGGATTTACCGTTGGCCTCAAGTACTTTTGTTTTAAAGCTTGTTACTTTTCCTGATTCATTAATTTCATTTAAAATGGCGTACCACAATTCTTTAAGTTCTTTCATATTAGGAAGAGCTTTACGTGATGCTAAATCATCAACAAATTTCTCTCTACCTGGTATTTGAGCAGAAATAATAGAAGTTTGAAAAAGAGATTTTAAATCACCAGATGTTTGCTTAACAACTCCAAACATTTCACCAAGTGTTCCACTGGCGATATTTAAATCTGACTCTAACTTAGACAAATCCTTTTCGTTGGCTTCAAACTCTTTGGTTAAAGTATTTGTTTTAGCTTCAAGCAAAGCCAGCTCTTTTTTAGCTTTAAGAAGAAGTTCTGCTTGTTTGTCTTTCTTATTTTTAAACTCAATCTCTCGTTGATCTGCAATTTGATTTTCATGAGTTTGTTCTTTTTTTATATCGATCAGAAGAGTATCTAAAACAGGATTAGCAAATACTTGAAGTGATCCGAAGATAAGTATTGTCGGTATTAATCTTTTCATTATAAAGTCTCCTTTTTCATAGGAAGTGTTAAGAGTTCTGGTGCCATCTGCTTTCTAGCGACTTTTAGTCCATCAAGGATGGATCTTCTATAATCGTCATCTAGCTCAACCCAAGATTTTGTTTTTTTATCCCAAATTCCTTGTTTCTCTTGATCTAATGTCTGATAAATAAGAGCTAGTCGTCCCACTCGAAGAAAATCAACTGTCATATCATTTTTAGTACTTTTAAGTTTTCCTCTATATGCTTCTAAAGTTCTTCCGTATTCATTTTCAACTTGATACGCCTCCAATATTCTTCTAAATTTTTCTGAAGTCGATACATCTGCTCGATTCATCATCTTCTTCAAGTCTTCAACTCTCTTTGCTCTTTCCTCTGGTAAAAATGGAGTATCTGAAGCGACCATTTGATCCAGTGTTGAGAGCATCTCTAACATAAAAGGAACAACCCCTTCATTTGTTTCTTTGATACTATCAATTTGCTCTTTAAGAGAAATCTTCTCCTCGCCTTGATTGATTAATAGTTTTTTAAGTTGTTCATTATAAATTTTTGTATTTTCAATTTTTTGGAGTGTTCTTTTATACTCACTAAGTAGTTTTTCATTTTGCTCAAAAAGCGTATCTACTTTACCTTGTGAATCTTGTGTTATTTTTTCACTCTTAACTTGTTCTTTAAAATTTGTTCCTAGCTTTGCCTTGTTGTTTGCAAAAGCAAAGCTTGTTGACATGGCCAATAAAAGACTTAATTTTTTATTCATAATTTACTCCTTAAAATCTTTGCTTAAATCCGACAAAAGCTAATTGTCCTCTTGGGTTATATAGGTCTGCATTCAATTTTTCTGCAGAATTTGATTCGTCTAATGGTGGAGTCGTTCCAAATAAATTTTGTACCCCAAAAGTAATAGTCGTACTTCGCCCAAGACCTTGAGTATAGTTGAGGTCATACTCTGTATAAGCAGGGAGCTCTCCTTCTTCTTTAACTGCTTTATCATGTTGCCCTACTGTTTTAGCAATAAGTGCAATAGTAGCGCTTCCTTTTGCAAATTCTAGAGTTATATTATTTCTCCATGCTGGATATCCGTTTGAATTTAAGATATTCTCATAGCCTGTCCCCGGAAACCCTTCTTTCTTGTAATAGAAAAGATGTGAATGATTCATCTTTAGTGTAAAAGCATTACTGACTGCATATTGAGTGTTGAGATCAATACCGCTTATTTCAAGAGAACCTAGGTTTAATAAGGGAGCTTCAATACTTGTAATATATCCACCGTCACGATTAACGGTAATTCCGTACTTACTTAGATCTCCACCATTTTGCTCGAATTGTGTTAATCCTGCATAATCTATATCAACAACATTATTGAGTTTTGTAAGCCATGTATCAAAACCAATACTATTTCTCTTTGATGGTTGATAAACCATTCCGATATTATAACTTTCAGACTTTTCTTCTTTTAATGAGTCATTTCCACCAGACTTAACTCTCCACTGTTTAGGAACACAAGAAGGTGTTGTTCCTCCTGCACTTGTTTCATTTGCACAGGCCACACGATCAATAAATGATTGATACCCATCACTGGCAGCGGCATATAAGTCTTTTAACTGTGGAGCTTTGAAACCTGTTCCCGCTGAAGCACGTACTAAAAAGCTATTTGTAATATTCCACTTAAACCCTAATTTAGGATTCGTGGTACTTCCAAAATCACTAAATTCATCATATCTTCCTGCAAGTTGCAACTCAGCACTTTTACCAATAGGTGCGATGGTTTCAATATAGACAGATTTTGTATTTCTTTTACCTTCTCCACTGCTACCAGCACTTGCAAAAACTTCATCATTTGCAGAGAGTTGATCAACAGTTGTACTGAACTTTTCCTCTGTATACGTAGATCCAATCGCAGCTCCAACAGCACCATTTTTAGTATCAAAAAGCTCTCCTGAAAATCTCATTTCATAAAAGTTATTTTCAGATCTTGAAAGTTGCCATGGCTGATACCTCGCAGACTCAAGAGATCCTCTTGTCTCAGCATTGGTATCAAATGGATTAAATTTTCCTGTTTTTATAAGTTCAGTAATTCTACTCTCAAGTCCATATCCAGATACACCAAGATCATTTTTATAAACTGTATTACGATCAAAACTTAAATCCCAATCCCAAGTATCTGTTAAGCTTCCTTTTAGCCCTGTTTGAAAGCCTAAAGAATAAGTATCGATTTCTGTAACTCTGTTTCCAAGTTCAACAGTTCGATACCTTAATGTTACATCTCCTCCACTATAACCTGATATCCCTAAAGTACTAGCAACACTGGCATCTATTGAAAATTGCCCTGGTGCCGGTGCATACTGCCATTGCACATCTTTTTTAGTTCCATTAAGTCTTCCATAAAAAGTGAGATCAGAGTTAATCTCATACTCAAAAAGAGTCATCAGATTTAGTTGTCTCAGATTTGGCATAGAATCTGAGTAATCCGAGTGTGTAAATCCGCAAAACTCATTACCATCTCCCCCATCTTCTATAGCACTACTATCACATTGAGAGTCTGGTTTCCATTTACCACTATCGTCTTTATAGGAACCTGGACTACCGATAAGAGAAATACCATTGGCCGTCCAAGGTCTATCTTTAGAAAATATATTTTCATTCTCTCTGAAAGATAGAACTGTGGTCATATAACTTTTAGATGTCGCTGAACCCGTTACAAAATCAGCTTGTTTTGTTGTTCCTCCGACATATTTTGTAAAGCTTTCCTGATAAGATATTTGAGAGCCATTATAATCTTTATGAGTAATTATATTAACAACTCCACCTAGAGCATCTGAACCATATGTAGCACTGGCCCCATCTTTTAAAACTTCAATTCTTTTTACAGCTGCTAAAGGAATAAGATTTAAATCTACTGAACCTGTAACTGCATCTTTGGGAAGCCTTTTTCCATTTAGTAAGACAAGTGTCTTATCTGAACCAAGCCCTCGTAGATTAACAGTGGCAACACCTGCAGCATTGGACCCACTGGCCTCACGCATTCCTCCAAATGAGCTGGCAGTCATATCTCTGAGAACATCTGAAACTGAGTTATGACCTGATTGTTCAATCATAGCTCTATCAACAGTAAAAATGGGGGAAGCTCCTTCCCCATTGATTCTTTTTATATGTGAGCCTGTGACGGCAATTTTTTCAAACTCCTTATCTTCTGGTGCAACTTTTACCTTTGTGTTTGTAGTTGCAGTCGTTGTAGGTGTTTCTTTTTTTACGGCAATACTTTCATCACTGATATCAAGGCCCTCTGAAAATTCATCCAAGCTGAAACTATCTTGTGCGTAAAGTTTTGGTAGAAAACTAATAAATGTAAAAAGTGTAATGAGCTTTAACACAAGTTTGTCCCCTTTTGTTGAAGTGCTATTACTCTTCATTCCTTGAAAAGATTTTTACTAAAAGCACGCAAAATTGAGGCCACTGTACAATATTTGAACGCGCGATGCGCAATATCCTTGTTATCACTCACTTTTACAATCAGATGTAAGTATATGTAATTTTGAGTACTTAGTGTCGAAGAGAACCGCTAGTGCTATTCTGATACTAAGTAGTGGTACTAATTGGCCAAAGTTCATGGTTAGACTTACTAAATTCTTTAAAGTAAATTTAATAATCAGTTTATTAAGGAGTACATTTTGAATCAAGTTAATCACAAATGGTCATCAGAAGAATTTCAAGTATGGAAAGCTAAACATAAGATTAAAAGATCTTATGAAAAAGAAGTGATTCAAAAAATAGAAAAACTAAATGAGAAATTTACTGTAAAAAAATATGGAGAGCTTACCTATGAAGATACTTACCCTCTCTACTACTTAAGCACCAAAAAATTTAATGATAGAAAGCCATATATCCTTATTACCGGAGGAGTTCACGGTTATGAAACTAGTGGAGTACAAGGTGCACTTAAGTTTTTAAGTGAGTACGCTAAGAGTATGGAAGATCATTTTAACTTTATATGTTTTCCATGTATTAGTCCTTGGGGATATGAGACAATAAATCGCTGGAATCCATTGGCCATAGATCCCAATAGAAATTTTTACGACAATAGTCCAGCAAAAGAATGCGAGTTGATTTACAATGAACTTAAATCACTTAATCTTGAATTTCTCGCCCATTTTGATTTACATGAAACAACTGATACAGATAACTCTGTATTTAGACCAGACCTTGAAAAAAGGGATCAAATACCTCAAGAGGTTTGGGATATACCAGATGGTTTTTACCTTGTAGCAGATAGTTCAAGAAAAACTGAAGACTTTCAAGAAGCTATTATTGCGAGTGTAGAGCAAGTAACTCATATTGCGCCTGCTGATAAATCAGGAATGATCATTGGCGAAAAACTCATTGCAAGAGGAACAATTAATTATGATGTAAAGAACCTCTTTTTGTGTACTGGTTTAACAGACGCTCCTTATGTAACTACAACTGAGGTTTATCCTGATAGTCCTAAAGTTTCAGATCATGAATGCAATGCTGCTCAAGTTGCTGCGATAGTAGGTGGCCTGAAATATCTTGTGAGAAAATAAAGAATGATCTAAGGTCATTCTTTGTATTCTTTTAGAATCAATAGCTGCCAACTGTAATTTTCATCAACTTTTATCTTATAAAAATATTTTGTATAAGCACCTTTAACTCTACGGCTATATGCTAATGGGTTAGATATATTTATTTTAAGATCTAATATTTTTTTACTTTCTATATCTCTTTGACAATATTTTTGATCCCTAAAAACATTTGTAAAAGTCGCTGATTTCATAAAGTACTCAGGTTCGTATTTCTCAAATTCCATATCTATATTAGATACTAAGTCAAAAATAGTTTTTATGAGAAGACTATTAGGATTTTCATATCTTAACTTCATTAAGTGTTCATAAATCATCATAGAACTACATTTTTGATTTGCATAGAAACAATTAACATATTCTTCACCAAACAAATCCCTAAGTATAAGATTACCATCATCATCAATAAAACTAGGTAAGTTTCCTAACTTCAAGTCAATTTCAAAACTTGCTCTAATATCGTCATAATGCATATAATTTTTAAGAAAGCGCATTATACCAACGGCACTTTCTTTATTTTCAAGGTAATATTGAAAATCTCTCTCTATTTTTAATACTTTTTTATAACCTGCCATTGGTTCAAGTATCCAATGTGCTTCGTGAATGAGAATGGCCATTTTTTCGATTGAATTCAATTTGTAAAAATTCGATCGAATATATGTTGTTTTAGTAGATGGATCAGTTATCGCAAAAATTTCTATCTCTCTATTATTTATACCTGTTAATTCTTCATATTTTCTAAAAAGATCTTCAAGCTGATTTGCACTCATGTGCCCTTCATCTAAGTTATAATACTTTCTTGTACTGGTAGGGTTTATGGCCTTTGAGAGTCTTTGTAGTACTCGAGGGCTGATTCCTGGCATATTGTATATCTCCTCTAGTATTACATCTAATTCTGGAATCTCTAAACTACTTAATTCAACAGGGGAAATAATAATTCCTGCAGAATAAAATGTTTGGGGGATGCCATTTCTAAGAACTCCTCCTCCGCCATTACCTGCACCTTCACCAGCTGTACTCATGACCTTAAAACTTAAAATAAACATCATCGCAAAAATTAATTTTTTCATTTTATATACTCCTATTTTGTAATTGAAAATAATTGTAAATTAAGATGGTAAGTATCCGTTGATTCAAAAGATTGATCCTCGAATTCTTCAATAAATTCTTTTGCGAACTCTCTTAATCTTAACTTCGCCTTTATCATCTTCTTCTTATCTATATTAAAACTAAAACTATTATATTCTCTATCTTCAACAGCTTGCTTTGATATTTCCTGTGCTGCGAACTTACTCATTTTCTCATGAAAAATTTCAACGGCCCTATTTGGTACATCTGTCTTGTTTTGAACTGCACAATATTTTTTATAAAGTTTTCCTTCTTTGACCTCAATGAGATCTAAGGTTTTTAAACGCTTTATAACATCTTCTATTTCATTAATACTCACTTTATATCTGAGTTGCTTTTGAACCCATTCAGCACTAAACTCAAAATCTTTTCTTTCCATTAAAGTTCTAAAAATCGAATGGAGAGGATTTTCA
>CAYFHZ010000013.1:0-17040 GCA_964342535.1 uncultured Bacteriovoracaceae bacterium
TATTTGCAAAATTTATGATTTAAAAATTCAATATAAATAATTATGATTATTTATCTGAGTTTAATAAATACAATTTAATGCAAGATATTTTTACTAATGTTATTGATCGACAATCAAGATTAGTGAGTACTTCTGTTGAACAATATGAAAAATCAGCGGAGGTATTTGAATTACTCAAGAAGAACAAAGGAAGAACAACAGAAATAATTGATGGAAAAGAAAGGTTGAATAGTGAAATATCATACGCTTTAGATCAAGTCTCTACTATCATGGTCGATAATAATTAAACCTAATCTTAATTTTTCCACATTTCTATTCATTTCAACTTTTGTTATTCTATAAGAATGAATCTACGTAAGAATGAGTTTGAAAGTATAAAAAACCTTGTAACAAATGCACCAGATATTGTTGAACATCTTGTTTTAGATACTGTTCGATATAAGGGCAAAAGTTATGATATCCATAGTATTTCAATTGGAAAAAAAGACCCTTCCGTTCCTGTTTTTGGAATTTTTGGGGGAGTGCATGGACTAGAGCAGGTTGGAGCTCATGTCGTTATAGCTTATTTAAACCATCTCATTGAACAGCTAAAATGGGATCGAACACTTGTGGATTTTTTTCAAAATGTAAGACTTGTTTCAATTCCAATTGTAAACCCTGTAGGATTAGTGCATCTCAAGCGCTCTAATGGTAATGGAGTTGATCTTATGCGAAATGCTCCTATTGACTCACATGAAAAGGTTGTACCCTTAGTTGGTGGTCATTATTGGGGATCATTCCTTCCATGGTACCGTGGTAGTAAAACCAAAATGGAAAAAGAGGCTGAAGTGCTTTGTAATTTTGTAAAAAGAGAGGTTCTCTCTTCTGATCATGCAGTTACAATTGATTTTCACTCAGGTTTTGGGTTTAAAGATAGATTATGGTATCCGTACGCTTGTAGTACTAAAAGCTTTAAAGAAATAGATAAAGTATCACAACTCTCAGACTTACTAGATAAGACAATTCCTCATCATATATACCGGGTTGAACCCCAATCGGATCATTATACAACTCATGGTGATTTATGGGATTTCTTATATTTTCATAAAAAAGATAATTTTCCAGAAAAAACATTTATACCTTTAACCCTTGAAATGGGTTCCTGGATATGGCTTAAGAAAAATCCAATGCAGATTTTTTCAAGACTAGGTCTATTCAATCCTATTAAAGACCACCGCTTCGACAGGGCAATGAGAAGGCATTTTCTTATGATAGATTTCTTTTTAAAGGCCACTGCTAATCCTCAAAGTTGGAAAGTATGAATTGGATATTACTAAGAGGACTTGGAAGGCATAGTTTATTTTGGGGTGAATTTCCTGAGAAGTTAAAAACATCACTTGCACCAGAAAGCTCAATTCTTTGCTTAGACTTACCTGGTTTGAATGGCGAAAAAACGAATTTTAAATCAATTTCAGATATTACTGATGAAATGCGATCAGCTTGGCTTAAACAAAAAAAGGATGGGCCGTGGTCTATTGCTGCGATATCCCTAGGAGGTATGATTGCACTAAATTGGGCGAGTCGATATCCCGGTGATTTTAAGCATCTAGTAACGATTAATAGTAGTGATGCAAAACTTAGTCCTGTCTATGAGCGCCTAACACCCACTGCTGTAAAATATTTATTTAAAATTTTGAAGGAACCTAGTTTGCGAATTAAAGAAAAGTACGTTTTAGAAGCTACTAGTAATCTGATTGAAATCAATGACGATATTTTAGATAAATACGAAGAAATAGCTTTAAAATCCAAAATTAATTTACGTATTCTCATAAAACAACTATGGGCAGCATTTCATTTTAAATCTCCAAATAAAATTGAAATACCATATACGGTTTTGACCTCTAAAGGGGATAAATTTGTATCATTTAAATGTTCAAAAAAACTAGCGAAGCGATATAACGCAAATATCTTTGTGCATGATGTGGCGGGTCACGATATACCACTAGATGATCCATCTTGGGTTATAAATCATCTTAAAGATTTGAACTAAGGCTTTACAAGATTACTTAAATTTGTTTAATATGCCATTGGCAGTTTGCGATTGTAATGCTGGAAATCCGCCAGGCCTGGAAGGGAGCAACGGTACTAGTATTTACTTTGTGTGAACTGCCACTTTTCAAGTTATTCCCAAACATTTAAAATATTGAACAGTGCGAGTTGACATCGGTTTGATGCTCTATTACTTTGGGCCTAATTCGATTTAGCAGAGAGAGAACGAGTTTGAGTTATAAGGTTTTGGCCAGAAAGTGGCGACCAAAAAATTTTAGTGAAGTACGTGGACAAGAACATATTTGTCGAACTTTAGTTAATTCTATTAAAAATCAGAAAATTGCTCAAGCCTACCTTCTAACAGGTACAAGAGGAATTGGTAAAACGACAGTTGCACGAATTTTTGCTAAGGCAATTAGGTGTGAAAATTTAAGCACAGATGGTAATCCTTGTTTAGCATGTCCTTCATGTTTAGAGATTGATGGGGGCCATTCATTAAATTATTTAGAAATTGATGGTGCATCTAATAACAGTGTTGATGATATGCGTGAACTTATTGAATCAGTTCAGTATTTACCTACAAATGGAAAATATAAAGTTTATGTTATAGATGAAGTCCATATGCTTTCTGTGAGTGCGTTTAACGCCCTACTTAAAACATTGGAAGAACCGCCAGAGCATGTGGTTTTTATTTTTGCGACTACTGACCCACAAAAACTTTTGGGAACAGTTCTCTCAAGATGCCAAAGGTTTGATTTTAAAAACTCTACTATAGATGAAACACAAAGATTATTAATTGATATTGCTAAGGAAGAAGGGATCGAATTTGAAACAGAGGCAATACCAAAAGAATTAGCAAAACAAGGTAAAGGATCATTTAGAGACTCACTTTCATTATTAGATCAGCTTATTAGTTTATCAGATGGTACTCATATTACAGAAAAAAACTTAATGCTTTCATTAGGTGTTGCCCAGCTTGAGTCAGTTATGGCAATGATTGAAGCCCTATTTACAAAAAATAAAGAATTAGCTTATACAACTTATCAATCTGTTTTAAATGAAAATATTGATATTAAAAAATATTCTTCCCAAGTCTTAGAAGAACTTTATCAAATTATATTGAATACCTCTGAATCTGGAGAAATTAAAGATTCAAAAATAAGCCCTGAAGTACTAAGCAATGTCACTCTTATTGAAGTCATGTGGATTTATGAAAATTTAGTTAGAGATTTAGATTGGTCATTAAAATCATTCGATGCCGAGCAAGCTTCTTGTCTGGTATTTGTTAAAATGACTCTTAGAGAACATGTCATTAACCATAGTTCACCGGAGCTAAGCGTAAAAAAAAAGTATAGTGAAAAGCTAGAAGAACCTAAAGTTACTAAAAATATCAAAGAAAATGAAATCAGGCCTTCTCAAGACATTAGTGATGATGTAATAAAGCAAGAAATTGAAAAAGAAATAGTACCTAAGCAAATTGAAGAGAAAAGCTGGGAAGGATTTTTAAAGTTTTTATTGGAAAATAATAAGCCTCTGGCCATAAATTTAGAGCGAGGAAACTTGACTCAAAACTTTGATGAAAACTCTGATCCAATTGTATTAAAAATTGGATTTTCGCTAGAATGTAAAGTCTTTCACGACTACTTAGTCGAAAAGGAAGTGCAAGATCAGCTTAAGGTACTATTACAAGATTATTTGAATAAAAGTAATAATATTTCACTTCAATTCGAAATCATGGATGAAAATACGGCCAAGGAGGCCAACTTTAAATCGATAGTAGATATAGAAGTAGATAAAGAGAAAGCTTTTAGGGATGAACAAAGAGAAAAGATAGTAAATAATAAATTTATAAAATCAGCAGAAGAACTTTTTGGGTCTAAAATAGATAAAATAGTTCTTAATGAAGATAATTAAGGAGTTACTGTGGCAAATTTAAATCAAATGATGAAACAGGCACAGCAGATGCAAATGAAAATAAAAGCATTGCAAAAAGAGTTAGATACAAGAGAATTTGAAGCAAGCTCTGGCGGTGGAATGGTAACTGTTAAAGTAAATGGTAAGCAAGAACTTGTTGATATTAAAATAAATAAAGATTGTGTTGATCCAGATGACGTTGAAATGCTTGAAGACCTTGTAAAAACAGCAGTAACAGCAGCTCTAAAAGATTCATCCGATACTGTTTCAAATGCAATGAGCAAAGTTACGGGTGGGTTAAACCTTCCAGGAATGTTCTAATGATTGATTTGCCAAGTGCAATAACAGATGCAGTGAAAAGCTTTGCCAAAATTTCAGGTGTTGGTGAAAAAACTGCTTTGCGACAAGTTATGCAAATGGTGCGTTGGAATCAAGGTGATTTAGAGAATTTTGCCAGCTCTATTGCAAATTTACAATTAATAAAAAGATGCTCAGAGTGTGGTTTGTACTCAGAAGAGGAAAGGTGCCAAATTTGTCTATCTGAATCTCGAGCAGCAAGTCAGATGCTTTGTGTTGTTGAGAATATCAATGATCTAATGGCGATAGAAAGAAGTAATGAATACAGCGGACTTTATCATGTTCTGGGAGGAGTCTTAAACCCATTAATGGGTATTGGCCCTGAACAATTGGGACTTGATAAATTAGTTGAACGTGTAAACAAATATAATATACAGAATATAGTTCTCGCGATAAATCCCTCTGTTGAAGGCGATGCAACTTGTTCTTATATAAAGCAACTGTTAAATAATGTGCATATAGAGAGAATTGGCTTTGGTATTCCAATGGGGGGATCGTTAGAATTTTTGGACCCACTTACAATTTCTAAAGCACTTGAGAATAGGAAAAGGTTATAACTTGAACTTAAACGAGTTAATTGCCAAATTTTTTATAGAAGATAATTATCATCAATTGGCAGAAAGAATTGTTGTCATGAGAAGAGATGGTATTCCACTGTATTCTAATAATCAAAATAACTTTGAAAACTCTTCAATTGGTGCTCTTGTCAGTGGTCTTTGGCAGGCAGCAGAATCATTGTCTAGCTATATTACTAGGCAGGATGAGCATTTTTTTGATTTTAGACTTTCATTTGATACAAGTTCTGATGGATTATTTGTTCTGCCTTTTCAAGTTAAAGAACAAACATATTATCTTTGTTCTATTTATCAAGATGTGGATAATCCTGCAAAATTAAAGAATCAATTAAAGTCTATCAAATCTGGATTAGAAGTTTATTTAAGTGAATTCTCTTTTTCATCAGAAGAAAATAGAAAGGGTTATCTTTTTGATGAGATTAGTGATGATGAGATGGATAATCTATTTGCCTTTGGAGGGCTTTAATGTCTTTTGTTAATTACCATACTAAGGAAATTAATTGTAAAATCGTATACTATGGACCCGGATTAGGTGGAAAAACGACAAATATTCAATATGTTTACCAGAAAACTGCTTCAACAAATAAGGGACAAATGGTTACCTTGAATACGGAAAATGAGAGAACTTTGTTTTTCGACTTTTTACCACTGGACCTAGGGACAATTAGAGGTTTTAAAACAAGGTTTCACCTTTATACTGTACCTGGTCAAGTTTTCTATGAGGCCAGTAGAAAATTAATTCTAAGAGGAGTAGATGGAATTGTTTTTGTTGCTGATTCACAAGTAGATAAAATGGAAGCAAATCTTGAAAGCTTTGAAGGATTGAAAAAAAATCTTGCTGAGCAAGGTCATGATATCACTAAAATTCCTCTGGTTATGCAATGGAATAAAAGAGATCTTCCAAATATAGTTTCAGAGATAGATTTAGAGAAAAAAATAAATGAAATAAAAGTTCCAAGTTATACTGCAACCGCTATTAAGGGTGAAGGAGTATTTGAGACTTTGAAAACAATAAGTAAATTAGTTTTATTAAATATTAAGGGTGGATTAGACAGCTAAGGAGAGAGAGACATGGCACTAACAAAAAAGCAATTAGCTACCTTAAAAGATAGGATTCAAGCTGAGAGAGAAAGAATCTTAAACAGTTTTGAAGATGTAAAAAAGGAAGACTTACATCTTAAAAATGATGATAGATTTGATGAAGTAGATCAGGCTAGCTCTGATTACGAAAGATCACAAATGTTGAGATTTAGAAATAGAGATCATTTTTATAAAAAGAAACTAGATAAGGCACTTCTGAAATTTGAAGATGCTGAATATGGTGTTTGTGAAGAATGTGAAGCAGATATAAAGTATGAAAGACTTTTAGCTAGGCCAACAGCTGAACTTTGCATTTCATGTAAGGATGAAGCGGAAAGAGAAGAGCAAAACAATTTCATTGGAAGACAGTCAAAGTCTTTAGGTCAAAATTTAAATGTAGCAAGTGGTATTTAAATATGAGTAAAATAGGTGTTATTGGTGGGTCAGGCGTTTATAAAATTGATGGTATCAATAAGGTGCAAGAGCATTTAATTGAAACTCCGTTTGGTTCGCCAAGTGCGCCTATTATAGAAATGGAAGTGAGTGGAAATCATTTTTATTTCATCCCTCGACATGGTGTTGGCCATAAGTTCACACCTTCAGAAATTAATTATCGTGCTAATATATATGCACTTAAACTCTTAGGTGTAGATACGGTTATTTCTATATCTGCAGTAGGATCTTTAAAAGAAGAACATGCTCCTACTCATTTTGTACTTCCATCTCAGTTCATAGATTGGACCAAAGGATTAAGAGAAAGGTCTTTCTTTTCTGCTGGTGTTGTTGGTCATGTATCAACAGCGAATCCTGTTGAGCTTTCTTTGCAAGGGCGAATAACAAGTGTCTTAGAGCAAACAGATATTCAATATTCGGTTGGAGGATCTTATATTTGTATAGAAGGACCACAATTTTCAAGTAAAGCAGAGTCTGAGATTTATAGAGGCTTTGGAGCTGATGTCATTGGAATGACAAATGTGCCTGAAGCTTACTTAGCAAAAGAAGCAGGTATGGCCTATGCTACAGTTGCTATGGTCACAGATTATGACTGCTGGAAAGAAGAGCATTGTACTTTAGAAGAAATCATGAAAGTGATGGAAACAAATTATAAGTCAGCTCAAAGAATGTTAGTGAAGCTCATTCCTAGTCTAGTAAATGAACCAGTGAATTTTACAGCTGAAAATCAATATGCAATTGTTACGAATCCTGATTTGATTTCAGATGAACAACAGAAAATTATAGATGTCTTAGTTAATGGAAAATAACTATACTCGTCATTATTCTGTCTTGTACCGAGAGTGTCTTGAGGCTTTTTCTAAGGTCAATGTCGAAAGTAGTAATAAATATTTTGCAGATATGACTTTTGGAGCTGGTGGACATACAACGAGAATCGCGAGTGAGATTCCTAATGCATATGTTTATTCAACAGATCAAGATCCTGATGCTATTGCAAATGGTGAGCAAATTATTAATGATAAAAATTTAAGTGATAAAATCACCTTGTTAAAGATGAATTTTGAACAATTCCCAAATTGGGTTACTTCAAGTCAACCTGGTTTGAAGTTTGATGGTATTCTAATGGACCTTGGTGTTTCTTCTCATCACTTTGATAAATTTGAAAGAGGATTCTCATTTAGAGAAGATGCTCCTTTGGATATGCGCATGGAATGCGATAATGAAGAAGTTCCCACTGCAGCAGATATACTTAATACCTACAGTGAAGAAGATATTGCTGATATCATTTATAAGTATGGAGAAGAACATTATTCAAGAAGAATAGCGAGGAAGATAATTGAATTTAGATCTGAACATCAGATATCACGAACTAAAGAATTAGAAGAAATTGTATTTATTAGTTATCCTAAACATTTAAGACATAAAAAGCTTCACCCTGCTACAAAGACATTTCAGGCTTTGAGGATTTACGTAAACCGAGAACTTGAAGTACTGGAAAATACTTTAGTAAAACTGTTTGAATTACTTGCTCCGGGGGGAATACTTCAAGTAATATCTTTTCATTCATTAGAGGATAGAATTGTAAAACATAAGTTTAAAGAAATTTTTCAAAACGATAAAAATACTGTTAAAATATTGACTAAGAAGCCAATTTGCCCAAGTGAATTGGAAATAAGTGAAAACTCTCGCTCAAGAAGTGCGAAGTTGAGAATTATTCAAAAAATTGATCCAGATACTCAAGGAGGAGTCGTTGGTAAGAAAAACAAGAAAAAAAACAAATCCTATACTTAAGTATATATCTGATAAGGTTTTTACCTCTCAAACATTACCTCTTATATTTGTTTTCTCTATTTTAGGAATTCTTTTTGTCGTTATTAGGATGAAGGGTATTGAGCAAGATTATAAATATAATGACATTGCAAAAAGGATAAAGGTTCAACAAATACAGAACAAAGAACTTAAAGCAAAACTTGCAAGAGAGCTTTCAGTAAAAAAATTAAAGGCATATGCGAAAAAATTTAATTTAAATGAGCCAGATGAAAAAAGAGTTATTATAATTCCAGAATGAAAATAAAAATTACGGGAATATTTCTATTATTTGTAGTGGTCTACACTGTCATACTTGGAAAGGCACTTTATGTTCAAGTACTTAACAGGGATAAATTGCTTGCCTACTCAGAAAGCCAAATTGTAAGAAAAACAAAAATATACCCTAAACGTGGATATATTTTAGATCGTAATAACAATCCTCTTGCAATTAATGTTCAAAAGTACAACATTTTTACATTTGCAAAAGATACAGAACAAATTGAAGACGATCTTAAAGTTATTAAAAAAATTCTACCTAAAATAAATATTTCCTCATTAACGGCTAAAATAAAGAAGCGAAAACGTTTTACTTGGATTAAAAGAGAGATAAAATTAACAGATGAGCAGGTCTCAACCATAAAAAATCTGAGTGCAATTCAAATAGAAAGTCAGTCGAGTCGTTTTTATCCAAATCATGAACTACTTGCACAGACACTAGGATTTGTTGGAATTGATAATAATGGTTTAGCGGGTTTAGAGTATGCTTTTAATGATAAACTTCAAGGTGAGCCTGAAATTTACAAGTATTTTCGAGATGCAAAAGGGAGACCTGTTAAATTTAGAAGTACAAATTTAGATAAACGTGGGGATGATATTGTACTTTCGATTGATAAAGATATACAGGCGACAGTTGAAGAGTATCTTAAGCAAGGAGTACAGAAACACGAAGCCAGTAGTGGTGGCGCAGCAGTTATGGATGCTAGTACAGGGGAGCTTTTGGCCATAGCTAATTACCCAGCCTTTGATCCAAATACGCCTAAGAGGGGAGGACACAAAAAGTTGGCTTTTGTAACCGATCCTTTTGAGCCTGGTTCTGTATTCAAAACATTAACAATAGCATCAGCAATTGAAAATAATATTGTAAGAAGTGATACAAGTTATTTTTGTGAAAGAGGGAAGTATAAAGTAGGAAACCACTATATAAGTGAGTCTGATTCAAGACATGCTCATGAGTGGTTATCAGTAGCGGAAATATTAAAATACTCATCAAATATTGGAACGACTAAAATTGCATTTGACTTAACTTATCCTCATTTAAAGCAAACACTAAATGATTTTTATATTGGAGAAAAAACGAATATTGAAATGCCGGGCGAGTCTAGAGGAATTCTAGACGAGGCTGCGAATATAACACCATTAAGGTTAAGTAATATCAGCTTTGGGCAAGGTGTTGCAACAACAGGTATTCAGATGCTTGCCTCGTATGCGCCTTTTGCTAATGGTGGTTATTATGTGCAGCCAACTTTATTAAAAGTAGATGACAGAAAAAAAATTAAAGCCAAAAAAGTAATCAAGTCTGAAACAGCAAATATGATAACAGAAATGCTTATAGATGCTGTCGATGAAGGTACTGGGAAAAATGCAAGAATAAAGCATTTCAAAATTGCAGGAAAAACCTCAACAGCTCAAAGGGCCAATGGCAGTGGTGGTTACTCTGGGTACACTGCAGGTTTTCTGGGTTACCCTGTTGATACCCATAACAAAATTGTTGTTTTTGTCTATATTGATGACCCTAAAAAGGGATATTATGGAAATACAGTTGCAGCACCAATTTTTCAAAAAATTGTAAAAAGTATCTTGTATAAAGAAAAAAATATTAAAGGATTAAGTCATCTTGCTAAAAATAATCAAGATGCGATTGATAATATAAGTATTAAATACTCTGCAAGAAGGAAAGTACAAAAAGGATTTGTTCCAGATTTAGTAGGATTAGATAAACATTCAACATTCAAAATTTTAGAGAGTTTAGATTTGAAATACAAACATACAGGCTTTGGTATAGTAGACGAACAATTCCCGGCCCCAGGTGAAAAGATATCTTCAGATACGGTGATGAATATTAAATTCAAGGCACCTGCTTATGAATAAAGTAGCTGACCTTGTAAACGACGTCAAAAGAGGTAACTTAGAAGTAGATTGGAAAACTCAGGACTCTCATTTCAATTCTATTTTGTTTTATAATTTAAGTAATGATCCTCAAAAAAGAATAGCAGCAAAGAAAATATTAGAAGGTACAAAGTATCATACTTTAATTTTAAAATCAGATACAGATCTCAATCTAAAAAATGCGATTGCTCTAAACCAAGATGACTTCATAGAAACGCAAGAAAGAATTTTGGATTTAATTTATCCTATGTCTGAAAAAATTATACTTGGTGTTACTGGTACCAATGGTAAAACAACTACAGTCGATTTAATAAGGCAAATCATCCTACAATCGAAAAAAAAGATAATCACAGTAGGGACACTCGGAGTTTATTTAAATGAAAAACGAGTCGAAAATTTTAACTTAACAACTCCTAATTATATTGATTTGAGGAAAGTTCTATATAAATACCGCGATAGTTATGATTTCTTTGCAATGGAGCTTAGCTCTCATGCCTTAGATCAAAAACGTATCGGAATGCTCAAGTTTAATCAAATTGGCTGGACTAATTTAACACAAGATCATCTTGATTATCATAAATCTATGAATGCTTACTTTGAAGCAAAGATGAATGTTTTCAAAATTTTAAAAGAAGAGGGACATGTATATCTTCCATATTCTCAGAAAGAGTTGAGAAAAAAAATTACTACATATGATGTGAACTGGCATAAAAATAAAATAAAAACAACAAACCCTTTTTTACAGGTGAGTTATAATCTGGACAATCTTGAACTTGCTATGAATATGCTTTCGAACTATATAGATTTAAAAATGCTTGATTATGACAATATAAAAGCGCCACCTGGAAGATTTAATATCGTTGAATATAAAAACAACTATATCATTATTGATTTCGCACATACACCAGATGCAATTGAATCCATTAGTAAAGAATTAAGGAAGAGCTTTCCTGATAAATCCTTAAAGGTATTATTTGGGTGCGGTGGAGATAGAGATAAAACAAAAAGACCCATGATGGCAAAAGCAGCGGAAAAATATTCAGAATTCGTTTATATTACAAGTGATAATCCTCGTTTTGAAAACCCAGAAGATATAATTGAAGATTCGATCCAAGGTTTACAGTCAAATAACTTCACAAAAATTACCGACAGAGCTTTGGCCATAAAGACAGCAATTAATGAGTTGAATAATAATGTTTTACTAATTGCCGGCAAGGGACATGAAAACTATATCGATGAAAAAGGTATTAAACGTTTCTATAGTGATATGGATACTGTTAAGGAGTATATAAATGATTAATCTCTCTCAGTTAGAAATATTACCAGGATTTATTTCTGCGACAGACAAGCTCTTACCAATTGAAATGAAAATTGAGGTTGATAATCGAGAATTAAGTTTTGAAAGTGTATTTATTGCTATTGTTGGTACTCGTTTTAATCCTTTAAAAAATTTAGAAAAAGTTATAGAGCGAGACTGTAAATTTGTTATCTATGAGAAAGATGAGATTAATGATAAAGAAATTGAGCACTATACTTCAAAGTTAGTTTTTATTGCGGTTGAAAATATTGAAAATTTTATTCAAGTTCTTGGAAAACAAGTAGCATTAAATTTCAAAGAAAGAGGAGGCAAGATAATTGCCATTTCAGGTTCGAATGGAAAAACAACCACAAAAGAAATGCTTTATCATCTCATAAAAGAGTCTCAGTTGCCTCATGATGTGATTTGTACTCAAAAAAATAATAATAATCATCTAGGTGTTCCATTTACATTGTTTCAAATAACAGAGAATACAAAGTTTGCGATAGTTGAACTTGGAAGTAATCATCCAGGAGAAATTGAAGTTTTATGCAAAATATTAAATCCACAAATTGGTGTTACTACGAATATTGGAGATACACATTTAGAGTTTTTTGAAACACGAGAAAATGTCTTTAAGGAAGAAGCCATTTTACGGCATTATTGTTCTGAGAAATTTTATATAAACTCAGATGATGAATTGTTAAAAAATATAACGAATCTCAATGTTGGAACAAGCTTTGGTGAAGGACAGTGCGATCACTCATATAAAATCTCCGAAAACAATTGGACAGTAGAGGGGGAAAAGCTAGAAAACGAAAACATTACTGGTAAGCATAATAAAATCAATATGTCCGTTGCTTATATTATTTCAAAGCAATTAGGTATTAATCCTAAAGCATTACAAAATGCAGTTCAAAAATTCAAACCAACGACAAATAGATCCCAATGGATTCAAAGGGAAGATACAAAGATCTTTCTTGATGCCTACAATGCGAATCCGAGTTCAATGAAGGCTTCTGTTCTAGGATTTTTAGATGTCGTAAAAGGAAACGGATATTCTTTTAAGGATTGCTCGTTAATAATTGGAGATATGAATGAATTAGGGGGCAATGCGTCCAAGTATCATGTAGAATTAGGTAGTTTTCTAAAAGAAAGCTTAGTGAATAATGTTTACTATATTGGGAGATATAAAGAGGATGTAAAAATAGGCTTTGGACCGACATTAAATTGTTTCGACACAGCGTCAGATCTTATAAAAATTAGAGAACAAATAATGTCGCAAAGCAAATATGTATTTATTAAAGCAAGTAGGTCTTTACAATTAGAAACAATTCTCGATATAAAATAGGGTTAAGTTTTTTAATAAAGTAAGGTCTTAACGTTATGTTTTATCATATTCTCTACCCGCTATATCGAGAATTAGCTCTTTTTAATGTTTTCAAATATATAACTTTTAGATCGTTCTTAGCTTTTGTAATAGCTACTTTTGTCTCCATTTTTTGGGGTAAAAAATTTATTGCCTATATGAAGCTCAAGCAATTTGGACAATCGATCAGAGAAGACGGCCCTGAATCACATTTCAAAAAAAGAGGAACTCCGACACTTGGGGGAATCTTTATAATAGGTTCTATTTTATGCAGTGTTCTTTTTGCTGGAAATTACAGCTCAATGCCATTTCTTTTTACATTAATCGTCATGATTTCATATTTTATCCTAGGATGGATTGATGATTATTTAAAAGTAATAAAGAAAAACTCAGACGGTGTATCTGGAAAAATGAAACTTGCGTGGCAATTCACAACGGCACTAATCGTATGTTATTTCATTATTAAGCTAGGAGTTATTGATACAAAACTATATATACCTTTTATTAAAGATCCCGTTTTGGATCTTGGATGGTTTTATATTGTATTTGCTAGTATTGTTATAGTTGGTTCTTCAAATGCCGTTAATTTAACTGATGGACTAGACGGACTGGTTACTGGACCTGTCATAACAAGTTCAGCGACCTTTGCATTTTTAGCTTATGTTGCAGGTCATACTGAACTTTCAAGTTATTTATACATTCCTTATATTCAAGATTCATCAGAGTTAACAGTGTTATGTTCAGCTGTACTCGGAGCTAGCGTTGGCTTTCTTTGGTATAATTGTAACCCTGCTCAGATTTTTATGGGAGACGTAGGATCTTTATCTTTAGGAGGTCTTCTTGGAATGGTAGCAGTACTTACAAAAAACGAATTTCTCTTTGTGATTATTGGGGGGATTTTTGTAATGGAAGCTGTATCTGTTATTTTACAAGTTGGATCCTTTAAGCTTAGGAAAAAAAGAATTTTCAAAATGGCACCAATTCATCATCACTTTGAGTTATTGGGATGGCCAGAGCCAAAAGTAATTGTGCGCTTTTGGATAATATCGATTATGTTGTCAATTTTAGCATTGGCGACATTAAAACTTAGGTAAGATAGGAGAAATTATATGGAAAAATATCGTGGAAAAAAAGTTTTAATAGTAGGTCTAGGTAGAACTGGATTTGCACTAATTAATATTTTTAATCAATTTGGATGTCAAATAAAAGTTACTGATATAAAGCCAATTTTTGACTTAAATAAACAAGTGAAAAGGCTTAAAAAAATTCAACCTAACCCAGAAATGACTTTAGGTGAGCACAGAGATGAGGACTTTATTGAAGCTGATATTATTGTTTATTCTAGCTCGGTAAATCCTAGACTTCCACAGTTAATCAAGGCCAAGGAGCATGGTAGACAAGTTTATAGTGAATTTGCCTTTGCTTATGAGAATTGTAATAAGCCTGTTATTGCTGTTTGTGGCTCTAAGGGTAGATCAACAGTTGCTCATATGATTGGCTATACTTTAAAAATGGATCAAAAAAATGTCTTTGTAGGTGGAACGAATTTAGAGCCTTTTTGTAATTTTTTAATTCACCCTAATAAAGATTTTACTGACTATGTTGTTGTTGAGGTATCTCCTTTACAACTGCAAAGTATGGATAATTTTCATCCTGTACTCGCTGTCTATCCTAATATTGAAGAAAGAACGATAGAAGGACGATTTAACACAGCAGGTGAATATATTGAGAACTCTTTAAAAATTTTAAAAAATCTTACCGCAGATAATTACCTTATCGTTAATTTTGATAAATTATCAAGTAACTCTATTCTTCGTAGTTCAGATGCTCAAACTTTTTGGTATTCAAGAAGATCATTTGTAAAAATGGGTGTTATTGGAGAAATTCAAGGTACTCACTTTCATGATAAAAGAGTTCATAGTAATATTCACTATCACTCTGAATTCGTAGTGAAAAAAATGAGAATTGTTGGTCAAAACAATAGAGAAAATCTTCTTGCGAGTATAACTGCTTGTAAAGCACTTAAAGTTTCTGATGCTGCTATTCAAAAATGTATTGAGACCTTTCCTGGAATTCCACACCGAATGGAATTTGTAATCGAAAAAAATGGTGTTAAGTTTTACAATGACGCTAAATCAGAAAAGATGAGCGATTTAAAGGAAACTCTTGAAAACCTCAAAGGTCCGATTATCCTCATTGCTGGTGGTAAAGACACTGAACAGATGTATGAAGGTTATGCCGATGTCATAAGAGATAAAGTGAGACTTATGGTGCTTGTTGGTGAATGCAAAGAAAATATGAATAGATCAATAGGAGATTCTACTCAAACATTTCTGGTTGGTTCATTTGATGAGTCAATTTTACTTGCCTTTCAAAAGTCTAGAACAGGTGATACCATTATTTTATGTCCAGGTAATGAATCAACTGATATTTTTAGAGATTATGATGAAAAGGGTAATTACTACAAAAAATTAATTTTCCAATTATAATAAGAACGGCCCTTTATAAGGGCCCTTACTATTAAAGTGATTTAAATTTTTTTGACTTAGATTTGTATTTATTCAATACTTTATTTTTAAAGCGACAATTTTCTAATTCGTAGTTTAGTATGTCACCATTTTCTACAGCGTTGTGTGCTATAGCTTCTAAAGAACGAACTCTTCCTTTCTTAGATTTTTTATCAATAATTACTTCATACACTTGAACAATTCCGAACTCTTTTAGGCCGCTAAGATTAGAAATGTGTGAAGTAGCTCTATTGAGAATGCTATCATCTATTGTTAAGTCAACATTGGCCAAATCTATAATTCTTAAATGTAAAAATTTACTATTTTCAATAATTCCAAAGAATGTTATAGGACTTTCACTTAAAAGCACTGACATTTCTGTATGGGAGAGGTTAGGTGAATGATTAGGAACAGAAACAAGATTAAAGCCAAAAGTGGTTTCGTCTTCAACGTTATCATATTCTTCAATAAAGTTTAAAGATACTTTTTTGCCTCTTGAAGATGCGTCGCACTCGACAATTTCGGTTGAGTCTTCTATCCAAGCAAAGGTGTTAAAAGTTAGAAAATTAAGGGTAATAAAAAATAAAATCTTCATAATGTCTCCAATTCAGCTAAATTATTCTTAGAAATAAATTTTGTATTCTATGAACATTAAATACTGATTTTGGCCATTAAATACAAATTTATTGAATAACCATGAAAAAACTGTGTAGACTGGAATCTGCAAGAGCTTTTTAAGGATTTATACCAGTCTTACCTGAGTAAAATATATACTATTTTACCAATTGACTTTGAATGTATGCTAGAAAAATCAATGAAATATCTACAAGCTATCCTATTAATATTACTTATCTCATGCGGCAACTCAGAAAATAATGAATAATCTAAAATTCAGAAGTCTTACAATATTTTCGGTACCGTTGATCGTGAAATTATTAGTGATTCCAATCATTTAAGTAAGATTGGAATTATTTTAGCGAAAAAAGGCGAGTATACCTACTCATGTACAGCAACATTAATAGATAAAGATCTTATTATTACTTTTGCACATTGTATCTATAGATATAGAAACATTTGAACTAGCAACTTCTGCTCAATTCTACCTGAGATATAATAAGGGGGAGTTTTTAGCCTTTACTAATGTAAGGTATGCTTGGTCCGGATCTGGTAATATTAAGGGAAAAAGATCAAAACATGATTGGGCCATCGCTAGACTTGCAGAACCACTTGGACAAGAATTTGGATACTTCGGAGTTCGTGCCTTAGAAAACTTGAACGAAAACAAAAAGATTAAAATCATAGGTTATGGGAGCGAGTTTACTGATGATGTTATTCCAACAATTCAAAAACAATGTGTACATGATTGTTTTTCTTAAATGATGTTAAATCACATTTGATTGATAATTTTTCAGGCCGATCAGAACTAAACAACATTTTGAAAGAAAGAGAAGAAAGGGTAAAGCGAGTCAGACAAGAACAAGAAGC
>CAYFHZ010000014.1:0-9061 GCA_964342535.1 uncultured Bacteriovoracaceae bacterium
AGTATGACTTAACAAGTATATTCATACCTTAACCCCATTTATATAAGGCAGTTATTAAGCAATATTCAACTTTGGAGTCACCTTATTAGGCTTAACATAGGTATTTATACTTATTCCCACAGCCTCAGGTAAAAAGCCATGTATCAAGTTATTAACACCTATCTTATTAACAAGAGAGAATAAATTATTTAAAAGCGATTCTTCAGCCTTGTTTGAGTGAAAAAAAGAAAAATTTCCTGAACTAATAGCATGATTAAATTCGTCAAAGTCAGTAGATGCATGAGCGAGTTTTCCACATGTCGATACTAATAAGTCTAGCTGATCTCTTTTTACACCTTCAGGTAAGGTCACCTCTGACTTAAGGTTAAAACCACTAAAATACTCTAAAGGGTATCTGATAAATTGCTCATAAATTAATTTTTGCTTTTCGGTCTCTAAACACAATACATTTGTCGTCATAGTACATACCCTCCATCAGTTGAACTCTTAACTATTTTCACACTTACATTTTGATTTAGAGACTTTACTTAAAAATCGCCTCATTCTAGTTAGTTACAAATATCACAATTTAACAAAACTAAACAAAATTCAGTAAAAAAATGTAAATATGCAAAGAATTATTGCTAAAGAGTACTAGGAATGACTGCTATATAGAATTTTCC
The DNA here is from genome assembly GCA_964342535.1 of uncultured Bacteriovoracaceae bacterium. Lineage (GTDB taxonomy): Bacteria > Bdellovibrionota > Bacteriovoracia > Bacteriovoracales > Bacteriovoracaceae. The sequence goes on from CAYFHZ010000014.1 coordinate 663, forward strand.
AATAGAGCATGAAAAAGGAGTTAAAATCACAAATTCTTCATTAAGAGAGGTGGATAACTCTATCGATGGAATAACCATATCCAAGTTAAGTCCTGAAGCTGAAAAAACTTTTTTGGATTGGCCATAGATAATATTCGCTAATTCACCGGCGAAATCACTATTTTCATCATTAACTTCTAATGCCTTTTCTCCAACTGTTTTTTCATAAAGATTAAGAAAAGTATCTTTTGGAAAGATGACATAAAAATAACCACTAAAAAAATCAGATGAAATAGTTATTTTGGATGAGATACCTTCCTCTAATTTTATCATCTCATTTCTTCTCAGTTCAGGTCTAGCATGATCAATTTGACTTACACCTCCCATTTCTTCAATTGTCTTTTTTGTTGCTTGAATAAAGACATCAATAAATTCAAGGTCAATTTCAACTTGTTCTTTGTTGGCCATAGTGATCTTCTTACTAAGATTTTGATCAAATATTTCTCCAATAAACTGTGATGAAATCTCTTTGTAATCAATTGGCCAAGGTATAACTGTCACTTTTTCAAGATCTGTATCAGAAAGAATCTGTTGAAAAGTTTCGAAATTGGAAGATGTAAAAAATAATTTAAGATCAGAATTTGTTTTCATCATATACATTCCGAGTAATCTTAGAGCATATTTTATTTCTGCAATGTGATCTGAGCAAAGAAAAGCACCATCGATAAAATGATTTGCTAGGGCTGAACTAAGTAATTGTCTGTCTATTATCTTATCTGATCTAATTTTTTTTGAAAGTGCTCGAAGCTGCTTTGTCATTTCATCAAGACATTTACCTTGCTCTCCTATAATTAGAATATGTCTAATGAACTGTTGTTTGGGCATTAATTTAACTTCCTATAATATATGAAAATCCTTACCTAAAATTTCGTAGATACGACCAGTATGTTCTGCACCTCTACTCTCTATTGTAACCTCAACCACAGATTGATCGAGTTTTAAATCGGGAAGATCTCTTTTGTGATACACTTGTAAAATATTTGCCTCTGCTTTTTCTAATACTCTCGTTAAAAGATTAAGCTCACCAGGCTTATCTTGAAGAACAATATCTAATTTAACTCTTCTTTTACTTTCCATAAGACCTTGATCTATGATTCTATCAATAAGGTTTATATCGATATTTCCTCCACTAATGAGTAGTACTACTTTTTTATTTTTAAACCTTCTTGGATTTTGATGATAGAGACAATCAAATGCAGCTAAATTGATGGCCGCAGCTCCTTCCGCTACTATTCTTGCTTGCTCCATAAGTAAGAGAACCGCTTTAGAAACTTGATCATCTTCTATTTGTATCGCCTCATCAATAATATTATCGAGCAATTCATACATTTTAAACTCAGGTCTTCTTACTTTTATACCATCTGCAAATGTACTTACCGTCTCACTCTCAATTAAGGTACCTTGCTGTAACGACTTTATCATCGAATTCGCACCAGTAGACTGGGCTCCAATAACAGCACATTGAGGAAAAAACTCTTTTATAACAGTTCCAACCCCTGTCATAAGTCCCCCACCACCAATACTTCCGAATACGTAGTCCACCTTATCTAATTGTTCCTTTAACTCAAAACCAATACTTCCTTGCCCATAAATGACATCATCATGATTAAAGGGATGAATATATATAGCATTATGTTCTTCTAAGTATTCTTTTGCGTATTCAAAGCCTTCATCAACACTTAGTCCCTTAAGAATAACTTTTGCACCTAGAGCTTCTGTATTCATTTGTTTTACGATTGGAGAACCAATAGGCATAATAATTGTCGCTTGTATTCCAAACTTCTGAGCTGCCCACGCGACTCCTTGGGCATGATTTCCTGCACTGACTGCAAGTACTCCCTTTTGTCTTTCTTCTTCCGTTAAATTAAGAATCATATTAGTTGCTCCTCTTAGTTTAAAAGAACCAACTGGTTGAAGATTTTCAAGTTTAAGGTAAATTTCGCAACCATATCTTTTAGATAGACCTTCATTCTTAATTAGAGGTGTTTTCGTGATATATTGCTTTAATTGTTCATATGCTTTTTCGAAGCCTGCAAATTCGAGACTCATTTTTTCTTCGCCTTATCTTTATTTTCAATCATTCTAATTTTTCCATAATCTTCTTCCCCTAGTAAATCCTCTACTTGTTCGAGTGGAAGTACTGAGTATGGCATACAAGGGTCAAAACTATCAGCCATTTTAAATTGTCCAGTAGTCTTAGCATTTGTATGCCCAACATGGGCAGCAAAAAGCCTAAATAATTTTTCATCTATTTTTTTATTTACCGCTTTCTCCATTACTTCTAATGCTTGAGATATTGTTAATACTTTTGCATAAGACCTTTTAGTCGTTATGGCATCAAAAAAATCAGCAATGGCACATATTCTTGCAAATAAGTGAATGTCTTTGCCACTAATTTTATTTGGATAACCTGTTCCATCAACATTTTCATGGTGCTCATGAACAACTCTTTCAATGATTCTTAAATCCAGGTCGTCAAAACTTAATTCATCACTTTCTTGCAATAAGCCTATTCCAAGCGCTGGATGAGTTTTGATCTTATCATATTCTTCATTAGTTAAACCTGCTGGCTTATTAAGGATCTCTGTAGGAATTTTAATCTTCCCAAGATCATGTAATAAACCTCCAAGACCAACGTGTACCAGTTCTACTCTCGATGCTTTTGGCTTTAGAACCCTTAGAATCGTAATACAATACATTGAAACATTAATTGAATGATCATAAGTGTAAAAATCATGACCAGATAAATTTCCAATCAGAGCTCTTAGTCCATCAATACTATAATCATCTAATACATCAATCATGTTCTCGACTGCATCTTTACAGCCTTCGATTGTTTCATAAAGAACTTCAGTGCTAAACTCTTTTTCTGGGTCAAAGACATTATGTAAATACTTTATCGCCGAATCTTTTATAAAAGAAACTGCTTCTTCATCCCCAATAGTATCTGAAGTGACAAGACTTCTCATGTATAGATTTCTCTGGTCTTCGGCCACATAAAGTTGAAAATATTTTTTTCGAAGATTTGCTAAATCATCACCTGTAAGTTCTTCACCTAAGGGAAAAATTCGAACGAATTTTTGTTTTTTTTCTACGGAAGATGAGTTTACGAAAAGATCATAGGGAACAATTTTATCTCTTACAATAAGATCATAACTAACCGAAAAATAACTTCTCTCTGTACTCAAAACTTACATCCTTGTTAGGTTTCTCACTATTCTATCATAGCTACAATAAGATTTGAGGTAGGCAAAAAGCCTTTTCGGACTTAATTAGTCATTAATAAGCCTTTCATGAAACTCTTCTGCAGAGTGAACCTGCCCAATTCCTTGTCTTAAAATACTAGTAACAGATGACTCTAGTATGGAGACGTCTTGATCAGTATCTAATTTAAATTCAGCCTTTGGATCATTTTTAAAATACTCATAAAGCTTGTCACTAACTTCTCTGTCTAAATCCTTAAAAAAATAATCTTGGTTTACAGCTAAAGCGGTCATCAGTTTCTCCCTTTGTAAAAATTAAAATCTCTTTATCTGATGATTCACTTGACTAGTTCAGTGTGGTTTGTTTTTTTAAGATACCTTTTAATGAGATTTTTAACAATTTTAAGAGCTTAAGTACCTAGACTTTAATTTTTTAATGACAAAAAAAAGGAGGAATAAATCCTCCTTTTATCTATATTGAATATTGATACTTTCTAGAATGGAATATCATCTGAAGCAAAATTAGCATCTGCTGCAGGAGTATACTCTTGAGACATATTATCATTATTGTTCGAGTAATTATTATTGTTATTATTTGAACCATAGTTTGCGTTAGTTGATCCAGTTGATGCTTGACCGCCAATAAACTGAACAGTTGTTGCGTTAATCTCTGTTGTATATCGCTTTTGACCATTTTGATCATCCCAAGATCTTGTTTGAAGTCTACCTTCAACGAAAGCCTGTCTTCCTTTAGAAAGGTACTGATTGCATAATTCTGCTAATTTTCCCCAAACAACAACTCTATGCCACTCTGTTCTTTCCTGTTTTTGTCCAGAATTTTTATCTGTCCAAGCCTCAGTTGTTGCAAGTGAAAAATTACAAACAGCTGCTCCAGACGGTGTATACTTAAGCTCAGGGTCTTGACCTAATCTACCTAGTAAAATAACTTTATTTACACTCATGTATTCTCCTTCAAACTCTATGTGAGTTATTCATTTATAATTAAAAACACTAAATTGAAAGACCTAATCTTGATCTTTGACTAGAAATAATCAAGATCGTTCAACTTTTAATGATTTATAAATATAGGATTTCTAACAGAGTTGCTGCAGGATGAAAATTGTTATTGTTCTTATTCAAAGAATTTTCCACAACACGCAACGCGCAAGAACAATCAAAGGTTTAAACTGTCAGTACTATCAGACTGCTTCATCACTTGTTCAGGAGGAATGGCTAAATCCACCTGTTCTTTTTTCATTAACTCGGGATAGTTTTTCTGCCAAAAATCTTGAACTTTAGATTTAGCTAAATTCACATCTCTTCGATACCAAGTTGGATCAAAACCACAATAAGGACATGTAAGTTCACGACGATATAAAAGCTTATGAGTAAACTCAAAACTAACCCATACGGGCAAAATCATAACTACTGATTTTGCACCCATTAAAGGCAATAAGAACCATATACAAACAGAGCTAAGTAAAAATATTTGAACATAATTCACTGGAGAAAGGTATTTTCCAAACTTCATGGCCCTAGGGGCAGAACAAAGTGCACATAGAAACTCTCTTTTAGGGCTTTTAACTTTATAAAACTTCTTTGTTTGCAACGGGCTCATTTTTTTCACTTGATCTCCTTAGTTTAATTCTACCGATTTTCTTTGAAGATTTTAATACAAGGAATCTTTTGCATCCCCCCTCTCAAAAGGACCTCCGGGGTATCTGCATACCCCAGGGGTGAATAAATCGAAAAAAAGAAAAAAAGAGGTGTCTACCGAATTGAGCGTACGTTCAGCCACTACAGATCGGCCCCCTGTAGTGCTGACTCTATAATGAGCAAATAATATACCAATTTAATTCACCATTTTTTAGCTAGTTGTATTGATAGATAATGTTTTCTTCTGCTAAAATGGCACTATAACAAGTGACACCATGCACCTACGGAAAACCAAACTAGAAATGCAAGATTCTAAGAAAGTGACATTCAAAACTCAAATTCTAGATGAAAATGGTCAAATGGCCATATTCTTTTCTACGACAGTTGTGGTTCTCGTTACATTTATCGCATTTATTGTAAATATAGGTATCTTTGTAAAAGCAAAAATAAACCTACAAAATGCAACTGATGCTGCTGCCTATGCTGGTGCCAGCGTTCAAGCAAGACAGCTTACAAATATCGCATATATGAACTGGGAAATGAGAAACGTTTATAAGGAATGGATGTTTAAGTATTACGTTCTTGGAAATCTCAACATCCCTTCTGTTTATGGGGCTCCTTCCGGTGTTACGATGGACTTTAAAATGCAGAGCTATGATGGAACATCCGAAACTGCAGAAGATAGTTATAATTTTCCATCTATTTGTATAGATTATGCTGAAACAGGTGGAATTGGGATGTGTACTCGATACCTTATTCCAGGTCTTCCAAGATTTGAGTCCGCTAATCTACTTGGTATGGATGATACCACCAACGCCTTTGTAGATGCACTCGTATCAGAAAAAGGACTTGATTGCTCTCAACGAACCCAGATGAACTTTCTTACAGCAACAACATGGGCTTATAATGTTAACATCAATGACACTAATAGTGCTCTACAAACCATGACAGCTGCAGCTCCTCAAATGGCCACAGAGTTTATGGGTGCTTTTCCCCAAGCTTTTGAGCTTGCCCTTAGAATTAGAAGCCTTGAATATCAAGTCAATGCCGCTCCTATGAATGGAATCTGCCTTAATGCTTCCAATGGAGTTGACTGTAACGTAGAAGCAAGTTCATTAACTGCGCCATCACAAGAAAGGGCTTTAAAAGCTTATCTTTCTGGATGGAGAAATTTAGGCTCAAATGGCCCAACAGATACAACTGAAAGTGATAGATCATTTAAAAATAGTTTTACACTCAAAGAAATTAGCCCAATGATTAATGAGTCGATTAATAGTGAAGGCTCACTTAGTACAACTCTTATTCCAGCAGGAAAGTGGCAAAAACCTTATCTTGATCTAAAGTTAATGACTCTCAATTATTCAACCTTTTATACTTCATTTACAACAGCACAAGGTAACCTTAAAGTTGGATCTGAAGTCATAAATGCTGAAGGTCAGTGTAATGTTACCAAGGTTGGCCTTCCCGTACCTGGTTACCCACTGGGTTATTTTAAAAACCCAGACTTTTTAACTTACTATGCAGTTGAAGGAAAAACTAAATTTGTTGGCCTTTTTAATCCATTTACAAAACAAGTTGTTATGAAAGCCTATGCGGCGGCCAAGCCATTTGGAGGAAGAATTGGACCATCCCTATTTGATCTACAACAACAATATGTTAAACTACGGTCAAGTAAACGATCTTCTCCTTATATTTCTGCATTAGATACAAATTCATTCAAAGGTACTTTTGGAGAATCATTAGCGACTGGAGAAATTTATGTTCCTGGTATGCCACTTCCTATTAATGGTACTACTGACCTTACAAAGTTCTGGCTTATGACAGACACGGATGCCGTTGGTGGATGGATTGAAGAGCAAAAAATTTTCTACGGAGTCCCTAATATTCTATGGGATTATGTTTCAGGTGACGTAGAAGATGGGTCAATATATCAAGCTAGTCAACAGCTTGAAGTTATCTCATACGGCGATGTTTATGGAACTCCTCAAGCAGGTCTATACAATAAGGACATGTTTGCGAGATTCAAAAGCCACCTCAATAATATTGGAGGAACAATAACACCTGAAGACATTAAAAATGGCGTTAAGGCGATTAGGTCCCCTACGAGATATGAAGCAAATAATTATCTCATACCTACTCCAGAAGCAGTCAATAGCACTGTCAGTGGAAGTGGTACAGATTCTTGGGGAGTTATTACGACTGATCCAGTAGGTGATATAACGGTTGATGCAGGACAATTTCGGGAATATAAATTAGAACTTTATGCTCCCATACTCTCAAATTCTGATCCTCAAAGTCTATACACAGGTACTGCCGATATCATAGGTGTCTTAGAGCAATATTTACTACATCAGGAACGAGCTATTTTAAAATATAGAAACTCAATGAACTTAGTCGCTGCAGATATTTATGATCGAAACTACTCAACTACCAGTGGTGTAAAAACAGGTGGAGCTGCAGCTAGAGTTATAAGTGACTTACTGGATTCACAATATGATGAGATTAAAAGTAATCCCGACATGGCCAATGACGACACAATGCTTCCAAGTTGTAAAAGTATTGCTGGGAAATTTATGTATTTCTATACTGGATTAGAATCAAGTGTTAGAGATTACAATGATATAGATTGTTCAGCAGCACTTATAACTCTTCTAAAGGAAAGATGGAACGACCCAACACTCACTGGTGAAATTTACAGTATGCATTATACTTTACCTTTAAGTGGGAGTATGAGTGATTATTCTAAACTTTTTACTGCTTATCGCCCTGGTGCTGAGCATGATGCTGGTTCTGCTAATGGACAACAAATTAACGCTATGTCTGGTAGTTCTGATACAATGATACGAAACTTTTATTCAACAAAATTCATTCCAATAAAATCAATAAGTTCACTTACTTCGGGTGCCTATAGCGGTACCAGTAAAATGATTATTTATTCAGAAGGTAAGTCAAATGATGCTGACACTGAAGTTAAGAGAACAGACTTTAAAAATCCACTTAATGAGAGTGAATTAAGTATTGATATTAATACTGCCAACCATTAAAATTAACTCATATCTCTTACTTGATATTTAAGTTTTTTACATAATATACTTAGGGTATCTCTGATGAAAAATTTATTACAAAGGATTAAAGAAGTGGCAAAGAAAAAAGTAGCAAAAAAAGTTACTAAGAAAGTAGCAAAGAAAAAAGTTGCTAAGAAAGCGACAAAGAAAAAAGTTGCTAAGAAAGCAGCAAAGAAAAAAGTTGCTAAGAAAGCGACAAAGAAAAAAGTGGCTAAGAAAGTAGCAAAGAAAAAAGTTGCTAAGAAAGTAGCAAAGAAAAAAGTTGCTAAGAAGGCGACAAAGAAAAAAGTTGCTAAGAAAGCGACAAAGAAAAAAGTTGCTAAAAAAGCAGCAAAGAAAAAAGTTGCTAAGAAAGTAGCAAAGAAAAAAGTTGCTAAGAAAGCGACAAAGAAAAAAGTTGCTAAGAAAGCGACAAAGAAAAAAGTTGCTAAAAAAG
>CAYFHZ010000014.1:9161-16782 GCA_964342535.1 uncultured Bacteriovoracaceae bacterium
CAAAGAAAAAAGTTGCTAAGAAAGTAGCAAAGAAAAAAGTTGCTAAGAAAGCGACCAAGAAAAAAGTTGCTAAGAAAGTAGCAAAGAAAAAAGTTGCTAAGAAAGCGACAAAGAAAAAAGTTGCTAAGAAAAAAGTTGCTAAAGAAGTAAAGAAAGCTGAAGAAGTAAAAGTTGAAAAAGTAGCTCCAATTTCTGTACCTTCAGCTGAATCAACATATGAACCTGAAAATACATTTGATGAGTCAGAACTTAATGCAGAAGAAACTCCGACTGAAAAATCAACTGATACTGACACTGTTCTGGCTGATGAATACAATCCTGATGATGAACAAGATGTAAATGCATTTGGATACGGATGGAGTTATGATGAAGCCTTAGACTCTCCTGAAGAAGCTGAGAAAGAGGAAGAACCTTTTGATGAAGATGCTGAATATGCAAACTCTGGAAAACCAGTAGGTTATGATCTCGACAAAGATGAAGAAGATGACGATATGTATTAAAAAGGTGGCCAATCGGCCACTTTTTTTTTATTAATGACTTATGAAATTAGAACTTTTTTATTACAACCAGTGTCCTTTCTGTTACCGAGTTGTCAAAATCATTGATGATCTTGGACTTAAAGATAAAATCAACTTTCGAAATGTTTTAGAAAATCCTCAAGATCGACAATATCATATGGATAAAACTGGTAGAACAACTGTTCCATGTTTATACATTAATGATTCTCCAATGTTTGAATCAGCTGATATTATCCAGTGGCTTAAAGCTGAAAAATCACAAATCTTAGGAGAATAAATTGGAAGTTAGAGATCCAGTTCACGGTTCTATCAAGGTCCTAAACGAAGAAATTGCAATACTAGAAGCTCCCTTCTTTCAAAGGCTACGCAGTATAAAACAGTTAGGCTTTACTGAGAATATTTTCCCTGGAGCAACTCACACTCGTTACCTTCACTCCATTGGAGTTATGGATGTCGTTACTAAAGTTTTTAATCAAATCTTTAAAGATGAATTAGATAACCTCGAAGTAAAAAGATTACGAGAAACAGTTAGACTTGCTGGTTTACTTCACGACATCGGTCACGCACCTTTGAGTCATACTACTGAATTTGTTATGCCAAATGTCTCGGAATTAAAACTTCCCAGTAATTTTGTTCCTCCAAATGACAGACAGGCAACTCATGAAGACTACACGATTAAATCAATTGTCGACTCAAGCTTTACGGATTCATTTTCTGGAATTACAGCTCTTGTAGGTGTTGCCCCAGATCAGATTGCTGAATTAATAATTGGAGAAACTCATAATCCTGAATACTTCACTTATAAAGGAATAAATTACTTTCCACTTATGCATCAACTTGTTTCCAGTGAAATGGATTGTGACAGAATGGATTATCTTTTAAGAGATAGTTATTTTTGTGGCGTTAGTTATGGGAAATTTGATCTTGACTGGATTATAGATAATTTAGGCGTGGGGATTGAAGACAATAAAGCCTACCTAGGTATTTCTGAACGAGCCGTTTCAACTTTTGATGATTTTCTACTTTCAAGATTTCATATGTTTCTCATGGTTTATTTTCATTATAAAAGTGTATGTAGTGAAAAAATGTTGGAACGATATTTTACTTCTGCCCCTCATGAGTACCAAATTCCTGCAAATATTGAAGAATATTTAAAACATGATGATCACTTTCTAATGAAGGTTTTAAGGAATAGTGAAAATGAATGGGCAAAACGTATTGTGAGAAATTCTATTCCGACCAAAATTCTTGAGATATTTGGTCATGAGAAAGACCAACAACTGCTTGATTTGGAAAAATACCTTGAACTCGAAAAAATAGATTTTATAAAATGCCAGTCGAGTGGTCGCCTATCAAAGTATTATTCAGGAAGAAATGATCAATCTAATAAATATCCTTTAAAAGTTATTCGAGAAAATGGTATAATTAACGAACACGTTTTGATTAGAAATATAAATGAAGCGACAGACTTATTTGAAAAATTTAGTCATTCTCATACAGTAAGTCGAATTCATTGCGATTTTGCTGATTTATCAGATAAGCAACAAAAAATGATAACTCAAATCGTTAAAAATTAATTATGAATAGGTTCATCCTTTACGGAATACTTTTACTTGCCTACTTGGCCCTTTCCAAAAGTCTATCTCCCAGTGAGTATGGAATTAAATATATTAACAAGAAAGAAGACTTAGCAAAGTTAATACCTGGTCAACCCGTTACCGCCATTTTAGCAGATATACATTCCACAGGCTTTCTTATTAAAACTTATTATCAAAAGTTTAAGGTAGTATACGGCTTTCAAACATATGAAGAGATAATTGTACGTACTTCAAGAAATTTCTCAGAAGAACTTAAACCCTATATTGGAATGTCAGTCTTTAGAAGATATCAAGAAACTGGAGAAGTGAGTTATAATCCCCTTCCTCCTGGTAGTATTTTTATCGGTGATTCAAATTTTGGCAACTGGGAAAAGAAAAATAACTTGAATTCAAAGTGGAAATTCTTTAGAGTTTACCGTCAATTACCTATTTATCTCGGCTGGGGAACATTTTCTCCGAGCTATCAAGTTTTTGAAATGATTCAATCTCATGAAGAATTGCAAACTCCTTTTTTTGGAAGTAATGACGAGTTTGGAATAAATGGTTCAGTAACTCAATCGACTTATTCTCGATTTTTTGAACGACAAAACCCACCTGAAGTTGATCTTGAGAGTTTTTTAAAGAATTACTTCAATGAAAATTTTATAAAGCGAGAAGGGCTATGAACGAAATATTTGATAAACTTTTAATACGTATTCTTTTTACTTTGTTTATATGTTTTGCTCTATATGTATATAAATATGCGCACACTATTTTTTATCCCAGTAAGAAAAAACAAATTTTTAAAAAAATATATCCATCTGAAAATTATGTCGATACCCTCCATATCTTTTCTCGCTTAATTGGAATTGCTTTAGTTTTTTCTAATCTTGAGTTTAATGAATATATTGGTATCTCAATCAGTACTTTTCATTTTTTCGTTTGGAGTGTTATTGGAATTGTTTTCTATTTATTATCAATTTATATTATGGAAAACATTATCTTTTATAATTTTGAATACAAAGATGAAGTTCTTAAAAAGAAAAATATTACTTACGGCGTGGTTAGTTTTACAAATTCTATCTGCTTAGCTTTTATTATTAAAATGATTTTTAAGGAGTCAGAGAACTCAATCATTATTCTGATTATATTATGGCTGGCTTCACTTGTACTATTTGGCTTTGCCACAAGATCATTTAAATATGTTTCTAAATTATCATTTAATTCGCTTATGCTACAAAAGAATATGGGCCTTGCAATGGCCTACTCTGGTTTTTTACTAGGGAACACAATCATTCTCATTTCTGCCTTTTCCCATGAACATCATGATATTAGCTCTTACTTAATTCAAGTAGTTCTTAAAACACTTTTAAGTATTCTTATTTTACCTATTTTTAAATATGGTTTAACTCTCGTGTTTCAAATTAATGAAAGTAAAACCCAAGGTGTAGAGGAAGATATTTCCCACCTAGGCCATGGTGTGTATTTTGGAGCTATTTATTTAACTTGCTCATTACTTACATCCATTATTATTGCACAAATTCACTTTGGTACTATTTACCCATTCTTTTAATTCACTCACAATGCCTTTAAAATAAAAAGGTGAAACAGAGAGTTAAAATATGTCAGTGCAACAGCATTTTTTAAATGAATTTAGAAAGATTAAATCAGAGCTAAGAGATTTAAAATCTCAAGTTGATTTTTTTGAAACAAAATATACTGAACATAAGCATAAAAATGAAAGTATACTTCTAAGATTAAAAAATAAAGAAATTATACCAAATCATTTTATTAATGGTCCTCTTTCTTACCTCGATATGAGTCCAGAGCAAGCTTACGACTATTATTGCGATGAGAACAAAGATTTTCTTATTATAGATGTAAGTCTCTTTAGCGGAAAAGATTTAAACTTATGTGTTCCTGAAGCTCAAACTTACACACTAGAGGAACTTGACCTTGAACTTACCAGTATCAATAGACCAATCCTTGTTATATCTGAAGATGGTGTAAGAAGTATCCTCGCCTGTAATATCTTATTTAGACTAGGGTTTTTACATGTAAATAATGTATCAGGTGGATTGAAGTTTTGGCCAGGCTTTAGACAATCTCAACTTAAGGCCAGTTAAAGTAGATCTTGTTGTTTCTCTTTTCTCACTTCAGTATACAATTTTTCCAAGATAAGCTGAATTCGATCAAGCTCGACATTTCCCATTTGCTTAAAGTAGTCAGCTTCTAATTCTTTTATACATTCATGCATCGCAAATTTAAATTTTTCGCCGTATTCTGTCAGAGTAACTATCATTTCTCTTCTGTCTTTGAGACCTGGTTTTCTATGAATATATCCCCTCGTCTCTAGTTCATTTAAGTGCGAAGTCATAGTCTGTTTTTTTAAATCGCAGTAAATGCCAATTGACTTAATTGTGGCTTCGGGGGTTTCTGATAAATACATCAAAATTTCTAAAAAACTAGGACGAAGATCTAGGAAGCCACGGGATTGCAGCATAGTTAAAACATCGTGAGAATAAATTCGGTAAATCTTTTTAAGTAGACCACCTACTTCAGCAAGTCTATTCATAGTAATACTTTAGTACTAATTTAATACTTAGTCTAATAAAAGCTATTTATTGAATTTCTCTAAAGCAACTACTAGTTCTTCTGACAATTGAGTATTATGTGAATTCAGTATGTTATCATCATTTTGACTTTTATCAAGACCGTTATACCAAAGTTCTGTTCGAACTAGATTGGCCACTAAATTCGCATTTGAGTCAAATGCATATAACTGAGAACTACTGATTAGAACTACAACAACTGTTAAAATTTTGAACATAAATTACCTTTCTTTATCCCTCATTAATGAGTTTCACTTATATACAAGCAATTCACATGCCGAAATTATCTATAACCTCTACGAGTAAGTTTCTTTTGCGAAATAATTGTTTCTCCAAGTTCTAATTCATTTTGATCAAGTAGATCAACAATGGCTTCAGTAATATGTTGAGGAGAAAATTTAATATGCATTTTGGACATATCAAGCACAAAAACCCCTGAACCACCGCCAAATCCTAATACTCCAAGAAAACCTGATTCTGAAAAATCCCCCTCAGCACTTAGGGCCCCAATAAATGAAAATTTCGCCACTTTTGATTCTGAAAAGTCAATAAATGTCCCACTAGAGTCATCTCTATACACAGTCCCAATATCTATGGTTGCAGCTCCCACTCCAAGTATTCCTTCTTCCTGCCCAAAAAGGCTTGAGTTTTTAGGGCTATCGTAAGTTTTAGTCCCTCCAACTCCAACTCCAAGTTCAACCCAATACTTACCATCATCAGACTCACAATAAGCAAGCTCTGTTAAAACACCTGCACCAAACATAAATAAAGTTCCGACTGCACCACTCACTCCAATTTTCTTACATTCTGTAGCGGCAAATGACTGGGTACTTATAACTAAAGCTAGTAAAAAAAGGTATTTCATAATGTCTCCTAAGTTTATTTAGACACTATTTCATAAACCTTAGTTAACATCTATTATAAGAAATTATTTACAATACCTGTTAGAAAGCTGACATGATTCTATTTAGTAAATTTTTTTGCACTTAACAGCGATATGATGACCTTTTAGTGTTTTATAACCCAAAAGTATATTATCAGGATCAAACGTTCTAAGATGGCCGTCAAAAATAATTCCAAAGCTGTCATAAACTTTATATTTTCTAACTTCATCAGTTTTGGCATCAATAGATAATTCAACTTTTACTTTAAAATCATGGTATTCATTCTTTATTTTAAACTCAGCATGTGAGGTGGTCGTTAATTTTGAAATATAGTAATTGGTAAATGAAATTTCCTCACCAATAAGAGCATCATAATTAAAGATGTCTTCAGGTAAATAACTTACTGTAAGGTTGCAATTAACATCTGCTATGCAGTTGATTGAAAATAAACTTAGTAATAGCGATAACTTTTTCATTATTTAATCTCCATTTTTAGAAATAATTTTTAAACCAATTAATTATTTACTGATTCTAAAATAACTTTTTTTATGTTCTTTACAGACATCGGATAACCTACGTAGATATCAAACTCTGGCTCAGAAAGAGATCCTTTCATGAACCAATTTAATGTAACAGGATCATTATTTCTGTTTCTTACGACATCGTCATAATTATCATAACCTCTTTCTTCGAGGTAGCTACGTCCATGGTCTGTAAGCATAAAGTAATCAGTATTATGACAAAGTTTTATTAATTGGTTTAAGTTTTTTAGAAGTTGAACAAAGTCAGAGTTTGAAACTCCCCTTCGACCGATTATTGAATTTTTAAAAGCGACAATCTTCTCATCACCCATATTATCAGAAAGAATCTCAATTAAATCACCATAAAATTTAATATCTTCATTGGATTTGATTCCCTCTTTTTCAAGTGTATAAAGTTCTTTGCGGTTTTTTAAAATACTATTATAGTCATAATATTTATGGGCTCGGTTATTTAACTCATCTTCATAGTGAATCTCCATAAGTCCGAGACAGCTTGAATAAGATATTATTGGTGCGATGGTCGCTAATGCGAAAATTAATTTTTTCATAAATACTCCTTGCTTTGATTTTTTCAATTTTTAACAAAACAAGGAGTTTAAATCATTTACATGTAGTAACATTTCATTATTTTTTTATGTAAATTTTACCTGCTAAATCTTGGATCAATACTGAATGCTCGTTGTAATTATAACAAGTTATCTCGGATAGGATTGAGTAATCAATTTCACGTGTTCTAAATTTCCAAAAACTACCATCTACGTATAAATAGGCTTTAGGAGCATACTTATCCTTTTGGCTTTTCTGAGAATACTTCAGCTCTTCATCAAACCCCAAAGCAAAACATAAAGCAGTCAGATTGACACTTGCTCCAAAAGCATACAATTTCTCGCCACGAGATAACTTGGGCATTTGAAAAGTTACACTTCCATCTAAATTATCAATTGCTGTTGGAATGTAAAAAACAGAGGAATAAGGTAGATTGATACACGAAATTTTAGATATAATTGACTCGTCTATTTCTCGTCTTCTTAGTTTCCAAAATGTTCCATTGTTATGTAAATAAGCTTTTGTCGCGTATTTAGCTTTTTCACTTTCATTTGAATATTGTAAATGTTGCTCATATCCCATGGCGATACAAAGACCATCTAGATCAACACTTGCGCCAAAAGGAATGGATGCATTTCCTCTCAATAGTTTTGGTCGAATAATTGTTACAGAACCATCTGGGTTTGTATTTTTACTTAACGGCTCAATTTTTAAACCTAATGTAAAATCATTAGAATCCCTCGAATAAACGGTAGTTGATAATAGTAATGTAATCATTAAAATGTATTTCTTCATAAGTGCTCCTTTATTGAGCACAAAGTACTTATATATTTTTTTTTCTGTAGTATCTTGGAGTATTTTAGGTTGGATCCTCTGTAAAAACTACTTCGTATTAATTCAAAAGTAGGCGTCACCAAGATATAACCACTTAATAATTAAGCA